>NZ_LJPA01000023.1:0-120994 GCF_001414035.1 Frankia sp. ACN1ag
CACCCAGACCTCACCGCGCGGCACGAAACTCATGGCCGCCCGCCACGCACTCGCCTGCCGGCTCGTCGACCGCGAAGCCGACTACCTGCGTTTCACCCGCGACCTGAGGGTTCCCGCAGATAACAACGGCTGCGAACGCGACATCCGCATGATCAAACTGCGGCAGAAAGTCTCCGGCTGCCTACGTNCCCTCNCCGGCGCCCGCCAGTTCTGCGCGATCCGCAGCTACCTGTCCACCGCCACCAAACACGGCATCCCCCAGTTCCCCGCCCTCGTCCAACTCGCCGAGGGCCGCCCCTGGATGCCCACAACCACCTAACCAAAGATCAAAGCGGTACCTGACCAGTTACAGCAGCCGTAGCCAAGGCCATGGCCTGGATCGTGGCGACACTGCGCGCCGCGTGACGCTCGGAGGTCACACGACAAGCTGCGGGGGTGGGTGAACGTCAGCCATAGCTGGGATCGAGCGGGGTGGTGGGGTGCGCGGCCACGGCGTCGAGCGTGGGATCGGCGAGGACCGCGTCGATCGCGGCGTGGCTGGCACCGAGGTAGGTGGCGTAGCCGTCGATCTCGGTGGCGACGAGCCAGGTCCGATCGTAGGGCCACCACAGACTCGCGCACCTCCACTCCACCGGTAGCCGGCAGCACCGGGGCGGCGCTCACCGGCCCGGTGAGCAGGTGGTACGCCCGGTGCGTGGTCCGCACGCGCACCGGCCGGTCCTCCCAGGCTCGCGTCTCAGGGAGGCCGAAACCCTCCCAGAGGCAGAAGTACGCCTGGTCCGGCGTATGGGTGAAGCTGGACAGGACCCTCGCGAGAGTCTCCGTCTCCCGCGCGTCCAGGCCTCCATCGGAGGGCCGCCCCCAGCGGTCGGANCCGGCGACGAGGTCGTCGAACCGGGTCTCGGCGGTCAGCGCCACGCCTCGGCATGCGGCGATCTCGGACCATCGGTGTCGCCGTCCCTCATCCTCACGGTCGTACGTCGGCGGCAGCACCCTGGCATAGGCCGAGAAGACGGGCGGCACCATCGCCGCTACCGTCGCGGCTGACGTGGTGGCGGTCAGAGCAGCCGCTGCCCACGCCGCCGGACTGACGTCGGACAGCAGCGACATCCCCGGCGCCCAGGCGACCGGCTCCCCTATGTCCATCACTCCACTCTGTCAGGCAATCCCCACTCCGCGCTGCGGGTCGCCGAGCTCGCGTACACCCTGCGCCTGCCCCTGCGCGATCAGGTCGTGCATCAGCCCGAAGGGCGCGGCGGCGGCCGCGGTGAGCCGGTCGGCGCCCTCGCGGTGCTTGCCGGTGTGAACATCAGTTCCAGCAGCGCGGCGTCCTCGGTGGCGAACCGCGGTCGGCCGCAGCTATGGCGTGCAGGCGCGGCCGGAACTCCTGCCCCGCGGCGGCGGATGCTGCGCATAGTTCGTCGTCCAGCCGGGCGAACCCGGCCTCGGCGAGGGCGTCCAGCAGGGCCTGACGGTCCGGGAAGTGCCGGCGGGGCGTGGAATGGCTGGGTCCGCCTCGGCTCGCTTTTACACCCTTGCGCCGGGTCGGCGTCTGGGCTGGGACATCGAGCAGCTCGCCGATGACCTCGCCGATCTGTTTGGCCGGCCCGTCGATCTGGTCTCCGTCCGCGGGCTCCACCCGTTGCTACGCTCGTCGGTCCTGGCTGAAGCACGGCCCGTGGATGCGGCGTGACGTCCTCCTGCTCGGCGAGATGATCGAGGCAGCCGATCAGGCGCAGAGACTCACCGAGGGGATCACCATCGGCGATCTGGAGGCGGACCGCCAGCGCCGCGACGCACTCCTGTGGAACTTCACCGTGCTCGGCGAGGCCGCCAGCCAGCTCTCCGACGAGGGCTGGAGCGCAGCGGCCTGGACATCTGTGATGACCGGCGCGCGGTCGCGGCCAAGGATGCCGGAATCACAGTGATCGACCCGCGCGACTGATCACGCCGCCGGTCGTCGGAACGCGCGGCCGTCGGCGTTGGTGGTACAGACATCCGCCCTCGGTTCACACCGCGTGACCTGAGCGGCCACACGCCACGCCGCATCCGCGACGAGAGACCACGCGGCGATCGCTGGGGCTGTAGTGCTCTAGGCGCCGCCGGCGGTGACGACGGCGTCGGTGATGAATCCGGCGGCGAGGCCGGCCAGGACTCCGAGATAGAGCAGCTCACGGCGGCCAGCGCGGGACGCGATGCCGATGAGCTGGATGACGACGTAGAGGATGGAACCGGCGGCGAGGGACAGGAAGATCACGCTGAGCGGGTCGCTGGTGAACTGCCGGCCGATCGCGGTGCCGATGAGAGTGGGTCCGCCGCCGATGAGCCCGGTAAGCAGGAGGAATCCCCAACTTGGCCGGTCGGCGTCGGCGGCGAGCGGGGCGACGATCCCGAATCCTTCGGTGGCGTTGTGCAACGCGAAGCCGATCACGAGGAGGGTCGCCAACGTGATCTCGCCGCGGCCGGCACTGCCTCCGATGGCCAGTCCTTCGCCGAAGTTGTGCAGGCCGATCCCGACCGCGATGGTCAGCGCGAGCCGCCGGGCGGCTGACAGGCCCGTGGTAGTGGGTGGCTGAAGTGCGGCGAGTTCGTCGGCGGCCATTGCCCCGGGCCCGAAGCGCGCCCCGGCGCCCGGCTCCGGCTGTGGCGGGGTGGGCCGGCGCATGAGGACGCGTTCGTAGCCGAGGAGGCTGAGCAGCCCGACGGACAGGCCGCCGAGGAACAGCGCGCCGTAGCCGAAGACGGGGCCGAGTCCGCCACTGTGGTCATGGACCTTGCTCAACGCGGCGTCGAGAGGTTCCCAGGCATGCGCGAGCACATCCCACACGAGGAAGATCAGGATGCCGATGGCGGTCGCGTTCAGGAACTGCCGCACTCCTGGCATCGGGCGACGTAGCCGCCCCACGGGAAGCCCGATCAGGATCGTGACCCCCGCGATGAACCCCAGTACCAGCGTCCGTGTCTCGCTCACGTTGCCTCCCCGTCAAACCAGCCGAATCCGGTTGAGCTTAGGTAAGGCTTAGCTATGAAGCAAGGAGAAGGTTGGGAGTGTTTCGGCCGTCCTGGGTCGAGTGATGATGTGACCACGCTGCCGAGGTTGGCGGGAGGACGGTGCGAAGGCTGGGCCGCCGCGACGGCGAACGCCTCGTCGTCCTGTCCCCGGGATGATGCCTGCACGGCCCGGGCCGCCTCGGCCAGCAGGGGGGTGCAGCGCTGCACCCGCCGGTACCTGGTCACCTGATCGCCCTCGGGGCCACGCTCGGCGAGCAGACCTTCGATGTCCCGGTACGACAATGGGTACCGGAGGCATCAGCGAACCGCCAGAATGATCACCTCTGCCGGGAGCCGGGAGCCGGGAGCCGGGAGCCGGGACTCGGCGAACTCCGATACCAGCACCGGCGGCGTGACCGCACCTCGACCCATCACCTGATCAGGTCCCACCGTCGGCACGAAAGTCCGGCCCCGACCGGATGCAACAGAGCCGGCCTGGTTAACCGCCCTGATGCCGACGCGGAGAGGATCGCGGTGAGCGGCAGGTCGTTTCCTCGCGGAGGGGCCTTGGATGTCCGTCGGTGGTGCTCCCGCCCCTTCCTCCCTCGCCCGGAGGAGGGATATTCCCCCTGCGGGGGAGGTTTCGCTCCTGTGACGCCACCTAACCTCCGGAGTGACGGTCGTCATAGGTGCGATGACTCCGGCCAAGGAGGCTCTCGTTGGGACGCATGCCGCAGGACGTGATGTCGCACGAGCTCAATCTGCTCTGGCAGTCGATCTTCACCTGGGTGAGCTGGGCCATCGCGCTCGCGATGATCCTGATCGCGATCTACTTATGGCGCAAGGAGCGGACGCCGTTCTATCTCTGCGCGGTGCTCGCGGCGGGCGTCGCGGCGTTCGCCGAGCCACTGTACGATGTTGCCTTCGACCTGTGGTTCTTCAACGCGGACAGTTCCGGTACCCCTGGTGCGATGTGGTCGCACTTCAGTGCCTTCGGTGTTGTGCAGCCCAACTGGACGCACAGTGGCTACATCATCCTGTACGCCGCCGTCGCACTATATGNGGGGCGGAAGATGTACGAAGGCCGTCTGACCCGCAAGGGACTGTTCGCAATCTGGGGTCTGGAGATTCTCACCTCGTGCGCCTTCGAGGCGATCGGTACCGGCGTCGACGTCTACACCTATTACGGCCCCTACGAGTTGCGGATCTGGCACTACCCAGCCGTGATCGGCGTGCTCGAGGGCACCCAGACAGTCCTGTTCACGGTTCTGGCCGTGCAGATCTGGCAGCGCGTCTCCCGTCCTTGGGGCCTGACCTCGCTGTTCGCTGCCTTCCCAATGACGATGTTCGGAGCGAATTTCGGCATCGGCAGCCCCATCATCATCGCGTTGCACCTGGACGGTGCGGACTTCTCCCGCGGGCTCGTGTGGGCAGCGACCTTTCTCACGATGGCCCTCTGTGTCCTGGCCATCCACGGCGCATCGAAGTTCCTTCCTCGGCCCCGCACGGTCGTCGAGCCCGCTGGCCTGCCCGTCCCGTCGAGCGACGACGCACTACTGGTGTGACTGCGCCCCCCCGGTTGGTCGAGTCGCCCGAGTGGACTGGTTCGCCGGCCAGGTTCCTGCCTCACGCGGCGGACCCCGGCCGGGAACTCCTGCGAGATGGCCCCTTTGGTAGAAGCCTGCCGGTCGCCGCGCCATCCACGAAGAAACGCAGGTCACCCACAAGCTTCCGCATGACTTCTTCATGGCCGGCACCGAAGAGCAGATCCATGGTAGGCGCGTAGCAGACGAAGAATCCTGGCGGGAACGCCGATACCAAGGCGGTCCGGCAGTCCCGCGCCACCCTCGCGCCCGACGAAGAAGACCTCGATGCCCGTGTCGGCGGTCAGCCGGGCGTGCCGGGCCATTTCCTTGCCGCGCTCCCAGGTGAGGGTCCGGCGTAGGCGGCCGGGCAGCGTGGCCGGCGACAGCGTGATCGCGTCCCGGACGGTTTCGGCACCGCGGCCGGCCGGCGGCGGGCCGTTGGGCACCCGGGACCCACGGCCGTAGCCGCCCAGGCACGGCAGATGCGGCAAGATCGTGATCCGGGTGGAGCGCCAAACCAGGGTGCCGATCGCGGGGGCCTGGTCCACCCGATGATCAGATCTCCTTCCCGGTCCCGCCACGAGCGCCAGCGTTACGTCGCAGCTCCCGGGAGACCGTCGACGGCGACCCCTCCAGACGCCGCGCGATCTCCCTGACGCTGTCCCCGCCGGCGTGGCCGAGGGCGACCTCATCCCGCTCGGCGAACGACAGATACCGAGGCGAGTACGCGGAGAAGCCCGGAGGAGGCATTCCGCCACCATGCCGGAATCACCGGGTCCCGACCGTCGGCGACACACCGGCATCGACGCCGGTGTCCTCGCTGGCCAGCCCACGAGCGATCGCGTCCCGGAATCGGTGGCGATGCTTTCGTCCCGCCACCGGCGGCCGTCCCGGCGCCCGCATACCCCGCCGGACCTGTCGCCGCCGCCGTCCAACCCGGCCGTCGCCCCACTCCCACACCTCCAGATCGAGGTGTTGCGACGACCAGTTGAACGCGCCCAACACGCATCCGGCACTTACCATCGAACCCCAAAAAGCGCAGCGTACGACCCTTCGTCGGCGCCACCGGAGTGTGCTGGGATAATGTCGCCGCCGAGTCCTTTTCCGGCACATTCAAAAAGTAATTCGCCCACCGGGAAACTTACCCTATCCGCCGCGCCGCCCGTAGCGTGACCGTCGAGTACATCGTAGCCGTCTTCCGCTGGCGGCGACTCCACTCCACCCTCGACTACCACACCCCGGAACACATCGAGAGCCTCTATCGGGCGGGCGAGGCATCAATGTTCAGGGGTGGCGCGGGGCTGATATAGTCCACTGAAGTCATGTCCGTGAAACGGGTGACAGTGCACGTTCACATCGCGGTCCCGGGTGCCCCGGGCAAGATCTCGGAATGCAGCATTATCGGGCTGTGGCACGGTAGTGAGGAGAAGCGTGAGAGTCGCAGGTTCCAACAAGGCCGATACCTGGAGCCGCCTCAAGGCGGCGGGGATCGATCTTCTGTTCAAGCATGGGTACGAGGCCATGAACACCCGCCAGCTCGCGGAGGCGGCCGGCCTGAAGCCCGGCTCGATCTACTACTACTTCAAGAGCAAGGAAGAGTTTCTCCATCGGCTGTTGATCGATCTGCTCCAGGAGGTGGTCGCCGACCTGGAGGGCGGGCTGGAAGACGTGGGCGACGTCGAACAGCGTCTGGAGACGTACGTACGCATCCTCGTCAGGTGGCACGTCGATCGCCGTGAGGAGACGTTCATCGCCTCGATTGAGATTCGCTCGCTTTCTGGGCAGCGCCACGAGAGATACATGCTGCTCAGGCGTCGTTTCGACGCCCTTCTCGCCGAGATCCTGCAGCAGGGAATCGACGAGGAACGCTTCGCCGTGCCCAACGAGCCGGTCCTGAGGAACGCCATCCTGTCGATGATCACTGGGATCTGCGGGTGGTACGATCCGGCCGGCCCGCTTGGGCTTTCCTCCATTTCCGATGAGTTTGTGAGACTGACGCGTAACATGGTCGGGCTGCCGAGCAGGTGACCCGCTCGATTCACTCGGTGTAACGAGCCGCGCGCTGTTCGAGCGTGGCACGACGGGCTTCGAGTGAGTCGGGGTGCCTGGACAGCTCTCGTGTCAGACCTTGCTCGAAAATGTATCCCTCCTGCAGGTCCATNGTCTCGATGCCGGTCAACGAGCGCTTCGCCATGCGGATCGAGGCGCTGCTGTGGCGTACGATGCGACGTGCCTGCTCATGGGCCCTTTTGATTAGTTCTGTCGGTGGGACCACGGCGACGATGCCACCGAGTTCCGCCAGGCGACCGGCCTCGATCGGGTCGCCGGTGAGGTACATCCAGCGGACGATCGGCTCAGGCACCAGGCGGGCGAGATGGCGTGCTCCTCCCATGATTCCAACGCCTACTTCCGGCGTCCCGAATCTGGCGTTCTCCGCGGCGATGACGAAGTCACAGGACGCGGCTATCGCCAGCCCGGTCCCCAGCGCTACGCCGTGGACCGCGCCGATCACCGGAACGGGGCACTCCTGGATCGCGAAGAACGCCGCGCGCACCTCTGCCATCCGTTCGTCCGAGTTATCCGGCGTGAGAGTGCCGAACTCGTGCAGATCGTTGCCCGCGCAGAAGTGCCTACCTTCGCCGGCCAGCACAATGGCCTTCACCCCCGGAAGATGCCGGTCCGGTCGTGAGAAGAGGTCCTCGAGTTCGCGGTACATCGCCTGGGAGACGGAATTGACTGGCGGGCGGGCCAGCCACACGGTGCTGAGCGGGCCTTCGGACTCGAGACGGAGAAACTCGAATGTGCTCATGCAGGACTGCTCCTTACTTCCCGGCACGTGGCTGTGGGGGAGATTGACCTATTCCGCCCGAATCCGGGCGGGCCTGAGCAGGGCGAGATTCATCGGCTCGGAGACGAACCAACGCCTGACGATGCGCGTGCGGATCCGCCACTCGCCGTCGAGACGCAGGTACAGATCGTCGTACGAGGCCGCGACCAGGCTCGGAAGGCCGTCGTGCCCCACGCAGATGGCGAAGGAATCACTGGAGCCCTCGGCGCGCTCCCCGTCCAGTAGTCGGACGATGTGGTTTGTCGCCCAGTGGTGGGTACTCTGGTAGCTCTGCTGGACGAACGTGATCGCCTGGGGCAGCTCCGCGAGACCGCGGAACCGGCCTGTCCTGGTTCCGATGATGTACTCGCCGTCGGGATGCCAGATGGACAGGAACGTCGTCTGGTCCCCCCGGTCGATGCCGACGCAGTACTTCGCGCCGAGCTCGATGATCTGAGCCCTGCTCAGCAGCTCCTCGACACCGACGGTCACGTCCCGGTCCGCGCTCATGCTCGCCGTTCCCGCTGGGTGGCCATCCTGTCCAGTTGCCGCCTTCGTTTCGCGATCCACGACCGGCTCTGCACGGGCAGGAGGGCGAAACGGTCCCGGTCGCTGTACTGGCCCAGGTCCTCCCGCGCGCGGATCGGCCACGCGGGATCCACCAGCGCCTCGCGGCCGATCGCGACGAGGTCGGCCGCGCCGGCCCGAATGACCTTGTCGGCCTGCCCGGCGTCGACGATGTGGCCCACGGCCATCGTGCGGATCTCGGCGCGGCGACGGACCTCGGCCGCCCAGTCGACCTGGTAGCCCGGACCAATGCTGTGGACATAGACGCCGCCGATGCCGCCGGACGAACAGTCGATCACGTCGACGCCGACGGCCTTCAGCCGACCCGCGAACTCGATGGTCTGCTCCAGGTCGATGCCGTCGTGACCGTTGTCGACGACGGACAGTCGGACGAACAGTGGCCGGTCCTCTGGCCACTGCCTCCGGACCGCCTCGGCGACCAGCAGCGGGAATCGCATGCGGGCGTNGCGGTCGCCGCCGAACTCGTCGTCGCGCGTGTTGCTGATCGGGGACAGGAAGCTGTGCAACAGGTATCCGTGCGCCATGTGCAGCTCCAGGACGTCCGCCCCCGCCTCGGCCGCCCGGCACGCCGCCGTGCGCCAGTCCCGCAGCTGCTCCGCCAGCTCCGTGGTGGTCAGAGCCCTGGGGCGTTGCCAGCCCGGCGCGTAGGGCTGATCGGTGACCGAAAAGATCTCCCACCGTCCGTCCGCGGGCCGATCGGCCTCGGTCACCCACGGCGGCAACGTGGCGGCCTTGGAGCCGGCGTGGCCGAGTTGAATGCCGAATCGTGCCCCCTGACCATGCGCGAAGTCGGCGATGCGCCGTAGCGCGTCGCCCTGGTCATCTCGCCACAGGCCGACGTCGCCGTAGGTGAGCCGACCCTCGGGAGAGATCGACGTCGCCTCCGTCATGACCAGCCCGAAACCACCCATCGCGAATCGTCCGAGATGCACCAGGTGATAGTCGCTCGCGAGGCCGTCGACGGCCGAGTACTGACACATGGGGGATACCGCGATGCGATTACGGAAAGTTACTTCCCCCACCGTCAGTTCCTCGAAGAGCCCACGAGATTGCTGCTGGGTGTTCACCACGATACCGTCCTTGCCGGTGTGCTCGCCGTGATATCGGCCGTGATATGGGCCGGGCGTTTGTCAATCAACGTGGGTCATGCGTGTGGATGCGGCTCTTCTCGCGAGCGATGACAACTGTCGGGCGTACGTTTGATACGATTCTCTTCTCTCGCGAAGGAAGGACTTCGACGTGATCCCTGACGCCCCGAGCGAATTCGGCCGGCAAAGCTATACGGGCCTCGCCGCGGAGATCATCCGTCTGCTCGACGCTCTCTCGATGGCGCAGCCGGATCCGGTCGTTCTCGACGACGGCCGCCGGGTCGTGCGCGATCTGGCCACCCGGGTCGAGGCTCTGCCCATCATCCCCGAGGATCCCCGGGTTCCCGCGCACTCGCCCGAGAACCCGCGATTCCAGCCGGCCGAGCGGGGCCTGGTGCCGCCGGTTTCCATCGATCTGGAGGATGGCAAGCAGCTCGTCGGTCGCGTGCGCTTCAGCCCTCATTTCGCGGGGACAGCCGCCGTACATGGGGGCTCCCTTGGACTGCTCTTCGACGACCTCCTGGGTAGGCTCGCCAACTCGGGACTGGTCGGGAGAGTCGCCCGCACGGCCTATCTTCACATCGACTACCGCCGGCTGGTCCCGGTGGCGACCGAGCTTTCCTGTCGAGCCTGGATCGCGGCGGTCGACGGTCGGAAGCGGACCGTCCGGGGCGTGCTCTCCTACGCCGGGGAGGTCGTCACGGAGGCCGAAGGACTGTGGATCGAGCCGCGGCCGGACAATACTGGCGATCATCGGTTTCATGATTCCGCCTGACTCGCGCTAGCGTGGCCGTGACCATTTGTGAATGTTGTTCCGCTGAATTGCGGAGGATCCGCCGATGATTGGCATCAACAATACGTCGCGCACATATCTCTCCATGTCGAAGTCCTTGACGTAGCCATAGGCACCCAGGACCGTCTGCGCGTCGAGCACGATCTGCTTGCACGTCTCCGTCACGAACAGCTTGGCCATCGAGGTCTCGACGCCGCAGCGGACGCCGCGGTTCGCCAGCTCCGCGGCATCGTCGAGCACGAGGCGGGATGCATACAGCTTGACTCGCATGTCCGCGAGTGAGTGCGCTATGGACTGGTGCCTGACGATCGGGACGCCGAACTGCCGGCGTTCCTGAGCATAGGCATGCGCATCCGCGCAGGCGGCCGCGCCGAGGCCCAGGGCCATGGCGGCCACCTCGAGTTTCTCGATGTCGAGGCCGGCGCCGGTGATGAGCGACCAGCCACGGTTCCAGGCTTCCTCACCCCCCATCAGGTTGGCGAGGGGCACCCGGACGTCGTCGAAGACGACGTCGGTCGTCCCGCTGCCCTTGAGCCCCATCGCGTCGATCGTCGTGATCGTCACGCCCTCGGCCCGGCTGGGCACGAGGACCGTGCTGAGGTTGTGGTAGCGCGGAGCGTCGGGATCGGAGGTGGCCAGCGTGTAGATGTAGTCACTGATCTCAGCCCCGGTGCAGAACCGTTTGGACCCGTTGACGATCAGCTCGTTCCCGTCCCGACGTACGGTGGTCCGCACATCCGCCAGGTCCGCGCCCACGTCCGGTTCGGTCCAGCCGTAGGCGAACAGCAGGCGACCCTGGGCGATCTCGGGAAGCCAGCGCTTCTTCTGCTCCTCGCTGGCGCACTCCACCACGGTCATTCCCGCGTAACAGCTCGCCATGATGTACGGGATCGCGACCGCCGAGCTGCGTCGGGAGAGCTCTTCGATCACCATGAGTGTGGCGTGTATGTCGCGACCCAGGCCNCCGTACTCCTCGGGGATGGCCAGCCCGGCCACTCCGATCCCCACGAGCTGGTCGAAGACGTCGCGAGGGAACTCGTTCGCCTTGTCCCACTCGGCGGCGGCGCTGCGCGGCATCTGCTCGTCGATGAAACGGCGCAGAACCGCACGGAGCTCGAGCGCCTCGTCGGACAGGTACCGGTTGGTGGTTTCCAGCGACATGGTTCCCGACAACGTCATCCCCTGCCCCTGCCCGCGGCCTTGTAGGTCTCCCGCGCGATGATCAGCTTTTGGATCTCGCTGGTTCCGGCACCGATCTCGTGGTGCTTCGCGTCGCGGTAGAGCCGTGCCGCGGGGTATTCCTCCATCAGGCCATAGCCCCCCAGGATCTGGACGACCTCGCGCGAGGCCTCGACCGCCACCTCCGAGCTGTAGAGCTTGAGGACCGCCGCTGCCCGCGTCACTTCCTCGCCGCGTTCGATGGCACGGATGAGGTGATAGAACATCACCCGCGACATCTCCACACCGGTCGCCATCCGAGCGATCTTGTCCTGCGTCAGCTGGAAGGTCGACAGCGGCTGACCGAAGACCTCTCGCTCGCTGGAGTACTCGACAGCGAGGTCAAGACAGGCCTGGGTGATACCCGTGTTGGACGCCCCCTCGAAGACCCTTTCCAGGTCCAGCCCCTCGAGCATGTAGTAGAAACCGTTGTCGACCTCCCCGAGGACCTGGTCCGCCGAGACCCTGACGGAGTCGAAGAACACCTCCGCGGTCGGTGAGCTCCGCAGGGACAGCTTGTCGAAAGGCTTGCCGACGGTGAGGCCCGGCGTATCCCGATCGACGAGAAAGCAGGTACCGCCGCGGGCGCGCCGATCCTCGCCGCTGGTCCTGGCGAAGACCATGAACATCGTCGCGATGGGTGCGTTCGTGATGAAGGTCTTCGAGCCGTCGATGACCCACTCGTCGCCCACCCTGCGTGCGGTCGTCCGAGGGCTCAGGGCGTTGGAGCCGCCATGGGACTCGGTCAGGCAGATCGACATGGACGCCTCGCCGGCGATCAGCGGGGCAAGGTACTTCTTCTTCTGCTCCTCCGTGCCACGCTTGATGAGGTGACGGGCGACCAGACTGAGATTCACGAACAGAGTCGCGTCGAGGCCGGCGTCGACGCGAGCGGTCTCCTCGGCCACGATCGCGCGAGTCATGAGGCTGCCCCCGCCGCCGCCGTACTCCTCCGGGGCGAAGCAGCCGAGGATTCCCTGCTCACCCATGAGCCTGAGCAGCTCCTGCGGTGGCTGACCGGCACGCTCCATCTCCGCGACGATGGGACGCACGTGGCTGTTCATGAACTGCTGCACGACCTGTTGGAACTCGCGCTCCTCCTCGGTGAGGATGGACAGCGCCACGGAGCTGGTGGACATCGGGGATCCCTTCGACGATGGTGACCGCGGGTTGACGACCGGACGGGCTCAGAAATCGGCTGCACCCGGAACCCTGACGGGCTCAGAGCCCGAACAGTCCTCGAACCCGGTCGGTGTCCGCGTCGGCAAGACGCTGGGTGTAGCCGGTACGACTGGTGGGCGGCAGGCCGCCCTTGACGGTGAGGTCGACGCGCATCTCGAGGGTCTTGAGCCCCACGCTCAAGGTCTCGAACACCGGGATGTCACCCTTGAGCCTGGTCAGTCCCGCGGCGGCGGTCATGGTGCTGAGCCCGGCGCTGCCGATCACGATCGCGCCGGCGCCGCGGTCGACAAGCCTGCGCGCCTGGCGCTCGACGTCGGCGACGACGAAGTCGGGATTCGCGAAGCCCTCGGTGAAGGCCCGCGCAGACGGGGTCTCGATGCGCTCGACTCCTACGCAGCGATCGAGAAGCCCGTTCTTGGCGATCAGACTGTGGCACGTCTCGGCCCAGGCGAGGTCCTCGACCGTCACGACACCGAAGCGGTAGGCATAGGAGCTGGCGAGATGCAGCGTGGCCTCCCAGGGTCCGACGACCGGGATGTCGACCAGGGTCCGGGCCTCGGTGATACCGGGATCACCGCTGCACGCGACCATCGCGCCGTGCGCCCCTTGCCGACTCGCGTCCAGGATGTTGTGGATCACGTCCACCGAGTTCAGCAGGTACGGGTATCCGAACACCGTGTCCGACGCGCGCTTCAACTTCGCCCAGCGGTGCCTGATCTCCGTGTCGTCCCGCTTCACCTTGTCGAACACCGCCGTGACCATCTCCGTGTAGGGCTCGGATCCACGCTGGGCGTTGATGTGCACGACAGCCAGTTCCACTGCGTCTCCTATTGAATCGAGCGTACGATTGATATTAGGACACCGTAGATCCACCGTCAACGAATCTGTCGGCTTACCTGAGTGCGCCGACGGACAGCCCGCCGCACACGGTCAGCGTCTGGCCAGTCACATAACTGGCGTCACGTGAGGCCAGGAACGCGATGCAGGCGGCGATCTCCTCCGGTCTGCCCGGCCGCCCGGCCGGGATCTGAGCTATCTGGCTGCGTTGGAACTCGCCCGGCGTGCTCAGGAACATGCCGGTGGCGACCACGCCCGGCTCGACGCAGTTGACCGTGACTCCGTGCTTCGCGAGCTCGATCGCGGCCGACCGGGTCAGTGCCTCGATACCTCCCTTGGCAGCGCCGTAGCTGATCCCGGCGACCACGCCCCTGGCGGCGACGGAGCTGGTGTTGACGATCCGTCCGTAGCCGCGCTCCTTCATCGCGGGCGCGAAGGCGCGCACCGTGTGCAGCGTCGCCACCAGATGCGTGCCGAGAACCAGCTCGAAGTCCGCATCGGTGATCTTCGCCAGCACCGCGTTGCGGACCGCGCCCGCGAGGTTGACCAGGACACGCGGTGCCCCGAACCGCTCGGCCACGCCGGCGGCCAGCAGGTCGACGGCGGCGGAGGAGGTCACGTCGCAGACATGGCTCGATGCGCTGAACCCGTCCGCCACCAGTCCGGCCGCCACCCGCTGCGCGGGATCCGCGGCGATGTCCACGACGCACACGTGCGTGCCTGCCTGCGCGAGCCGGTGCGACGTGGCGGCGCCCAGGCCGCCCCCGCCCCCGATGACGACCGCTACCTCGCGTTGCTCCTCCACGGCTGTCCTCTCGCCGTCGCCGGTCACCATCGCCGGTCCGCACCATCGCCGGTCCGCAACGTCACTCACCGTCGCCGGTAGTGCGGCGCGCGACCCTCCAGGAAGGCCGTGATGCCCTCACGGTGGTCCTCGGTGTCGAACAGGGCGGCGAAGATCTCCACCTCGCGCCGATGCCCTTCGTCGAGCGAGTGCCGCAGTCGGTAGTTGGCCGAGCGCTTCGCGGCCTCCACGGCGAGCGGTCCAGCCCGGTTGATCCGCTCGGCGATGGCCAGGGCGGCCTCCAACGAGCCCCCCGGGGGGCAGACCTGATCGACGAGACCGATCGCGTGCGCCTCCCCGGCCGGCAGCCGGTCGCCGGTGAACAGCAGCCGTTTGGCGGTGCCGACCGGAAGCGCGGAGAACAGCATCTGCGTCCCACCGGCCCCCGGAATCAGACCGAGCTGCACCTCGGTGACGCCGATCCTCGCCTGTTCCTCGGCGATCGCGATGTCGCAGGAGAGCAGCAGCTCAAGACCACCGCCGAGCGCATGTCCGTTGATGGCCGCGATGACCGGAACCCGAAGGTCGAACAGCGCCTGCTGCATCCTCTGGACCCGCAGCGCCATGGCGGCGGCGCCCTCGCGGTCGATCTCGGTGAAGTACCGGATGTCACCACCGGCGACGAAGCATCGGCCGGTGCCGATCAGGATCATGCTTCGCAGGTCGAGGTCCTTCTCGATCGCCCGAGCCGCGTGTTCGATCTCAACCGCCACATCAGGATGCAGGGCGTTCACCGGCGGGTTGTCGATGGACACGACACCCGTCGCACCGATGTGTCTGACAGTCACGAAGTCGTAGGACATACCGCGGCAGATCCCCTTCCTTGTTCTCGACCGGTCCTTGTTCTCGCTGTGGCGTCGGTTCTCGCTGTGGCGCCGCCGCACGCGGCATGGCGATCAGACGGCATGGCGATCAGACGGCATGGCGGTCAGACGATCCGGCGGGTGACGGCCAGGGGCGCGTGGCGCAGGCCCCAGGCGAACGCGGTCCACGGCCACCGCGGCACATACACGTTGCTGCCTCCGCGCTCGATGGCATCGACCAACGCACGGTGGCCCACCTCGGCGTCGACCATGAGCGGATGGCGACGGCCGGTGTGGGCGTGCATGTCCGAGTCGATGTAGCCCGGCCGGATGGTGGTCACGGAGATGGGCATCCCCTTCGCCTCGACATCGCTACGGATGCCCTCGGCCAGATGCGCCAGGGCGACTTTGGACGCGGCGTACACGTTCATCGGGCCGGGCATACCGCGGGCCGCGACGACCGAGGAGACGACCACGAGGTGGCCGTGTCCCTGCGCGTAGAACACGCGCATGGCCGCTTCGCACTGCGCGATTCCACCGACGAAGTTCGTCAGGGCGGTGTCCCGGTTTCCGTCGAAACGGCCCGCCCCGATCCGTGCTCCCTTGCCCAGCCCGGCGTTCACGACAACCCGGTCCAGGCGTCCGGTCGCCGCGACCGCCTGCTCGAACGCCTCGAAGACGCGGTCGTGGTCCGTGACGTCCATCCGCAGCGGGACCACCCGGCGACCGGGATGGCGGACCTCGATCTCGGCCTGAAGCGCCTCGAGCCGCTCCAGGCGGCGGGCGGTGACCACCAGATCCGCGCCGCGTGAGGCGAAGACCCGCGCCATACCCTCGCCTATGCCCGCACTCGCGCCGGTGATCATTACTGTCTCGTTCATCACCGGCCCCGTCATACCTTTCGGAACACGGGCAGTACGCGATCACCACGGCGGGCGAAGTCGAGCTGGACCTCAAGGCCGATCTCGACCTTGTCAGGATCGACGTCGACGATGTTCGTCATCATCGTCGGCCCCTCGGCGAGCCTGACGAGAGCAACCGTGTACGGCGTCAGATCGGCGAAGGCGCCGCTGCCACGGTGGACGACGCTGAAGGTCTCGACGACGGCCAGACCGGACGGTCGCCTCCACGTGAGCTTTCGGGACCAGCAATGTGAACAGAGATGACGCGGGTAGTACTGCCACTTCGCGCACCCGTCGCAGTGCTGTAACCAGAAGACGCCGTGACCGCACTCGCGCCAGAAGAACGCGGCCGGGTCCTCCAGCGGATCGACGTCCACTTCCGCGGGGGTCGTTGTCATCGGGCACTTCCCAGGACCAGGAAACCGTTGTTGGCCAACCAGCTGCCTTGACCGTGCACGAGGCCGAGCTCGGCGCCCTCGACCTGCCTGGCGCCCGCCTCTCCGCGTAGCTGGACGACCGCCTCGACGACGGAGTCCAGGGCCGCGCCCATGCCGGGATGGCGAAATGCCAGCGTGCCGCCGTGCGTGTTCACGGGCAGTCGCCCGCCAAGGTCGACGGCACCGCTCTCGACGAACGCCCCGCCCTCACCCTTCTCGCAGAAACCGATCTCCTCGAGGAGGATCAGGGGGACGATGGTGGCCGGATCGTAGAGCTCGACGAAGTCGAGGTCGTCGAGCGTGATACCGGCCTGGGCGACGGCCAGGTCCGCGGCGACGCGGATGTGGGCGAACCGCGCCAGGCTCGGCGCCTGCGTCAGGCTCATGAAACCGCAGGACTCGCCGTAGCCCCTGACGGCGACGGCGCGGTTGCCCGTGGGCCTGTTGGTGACGACGAAGCCCTGTGCCCCGCCGGTCGAGATCAGGGCGACCATCGACCGGGTCAGCGGGCTGCTGATGACGACATCGTCCAGAACCGCCTGGATGGTCAGCTCGCCGGCGACCTCCGTATCGGGATTCAGCAGGCCATGCCGGCGGATGGTGACCGCGAGCGAGGCCAGTTGTTCCATGGTGGTGCCGTAGTCGTGGAGGTGCCGTGCGGCCATCAGGGCGAACGCGGTAGGGATGAGGGGACCGAACGGCCGCTCATAGGTCTGATCGAAACTTTTCATGTAGAGCTCGATCGCTCCCTCGAGCCCGAGGGTCGTCGCGAAGTTGTCGGCTGACAGCACCAGCACGTTGCTGGCCAGGCCGGCGTTCACGGCCGATCGAGCCATGCCGATCACGTCTGTCGCGGGACGACCGCCGTAGGGCGCCATCGCGACGTAGGCCGGTCCGATGCCGAGGTACTCGGCAAGCTCGGCGGGGTTGCACGCGAACGGCTGCGGGATGGACGAGGACAGGACCAGCCCGTCGATGGCGTGCGGATCCAGTCCCGCGTCGGTCACGGCGTCCGCGGCGGCGTCCGCCAGGAGCTTCAGGTAGGGCGGAGCAGGCTTTCCGCGGCCCACGATCCGCTGGGAGACGCCGGAGATGTAGACGGGGTTCATCGTTGGCTCAGCCGACACGACCTGGCCTTTCGTCTATGTGCAACCAGTCGCTCAGGACAGTGGTCAAAGATCGCCATCCCTCGAGCGGCGGGTGATCGCGGTCCGCGGCGAGCACATTGAGCGCCACATGGTCGGCGCCGCGGGCCAGATGCGCCCGGACACGCTCGTAGATCGCGTCCGCACGCCACACGAACAGCTCGTCGATCAGCCGGTCACCGCCACGACCCGAGAAGTCGTCGGCGGTGAACCCCAGCCGCTCGAAGTGCCGCACGTAGTTGGGCAGTCTCAGGTAGAAATCAAGGTAGCGGCGGCCGATCTCGCGCGCCTCGGCGTCGTTGTCGGCCCAGATCACCACCTGCGTCACCCCCAGGAAGGCGTCCGGGCCCACGTCGCGGCGGGCCGCCTCGGTGTGCGCGAGCGTCGCGTTGTAGGTGAGTGCACCGCCGGTGCAGCGGCCGGCCAGCTGGAGCATCTTCGGACCGAGCGCACCGATGAGGGTGAGCGCGGAATCTGGCGTCCGCTGACGAACGGATGCGTCGCGCATCTGCTGCAGGTACTCGGTCATCGCCGCGAGCGGGGCGCGGAACTCGTGCCCCCGCCTGTCGGCGAAGGACGCATGGCTGACGCCCAGGCCCAATGCGTAGCGGTCACCGTGGACCTCCCAGAGCACTCGCCGCCCGCTCACCAGTGCCTGGGCGTCGCGGGCATACATGCTCGCGACGCCCGTGCCGATACGGAGTCGGGTGGTGGCGGCGAGATACTGGGCGGCTGTGGTCAGGGCCTCGCGTCCCGCGTCCCCCGGCGTCCACAAGGTACCGAACCCCAGGCCCTCCACCTCGCGGGCCAGCTCGACGGCCCGGGGTATGGGCAGCGGATCCAGCGTGGCGGTCCAGATCCCGACGGGACCGGCGTCGAAGCCGTGACCGCGGCTGCGTGTCCTCACCCTGACTGCTCGGATCCGACGGTGCCGGACTTGGCAAGAGACTCGCGCAGCACGAACTTCTGCACCTTTCCGGAGGGGGTACGCGGCAGGGACTTCACAACGGCCACCTTCTGCGGCCAGAACGGCTTCGCCATGCCGCCCTTGTCGAGGTAGGTCACCACTTCCGCCAGCGTGGGCTCCCTGCCGTCGGCCACGATGACCGCACAGACCCGTTCACCAAGCCGCTCGTCGGGATAGGAGACCACCGCGACGTCCTGGATGTTCGGATGCGTGTAAAGGGCGTTCTCGATCTCGACGGCGGAGATGTTCTGACCGCCGCGAATAATGATGTCCTTGCTACGCCCCTCGATACGGATGGCGCCGTCGTCGGTCACCCGACCAAGATCTCCCGTGTCGTACCAGCCGTCCGCGGTGAAGGCATCGGCGGTCAGGTCGTTGCGGCCGAAGTATCCCGCGAAGAGGCCCGGGCCACGGACCTGTAAGTTCCCGATCACGCCCGGTGGAACGGGCTTCTGGCCAGCGTCGACCACGCGGATCGTCTGCCACGGAACCGGGAACCCGTCGCTGGAGTTGAGGGTTTCGACGCTGGCGCCGAGCTGGTGGATGCTGGCGATCCCCGTCTCCGAACAACCCCACAGCGGAACGAGGCTGGTCGAGAACTCCTCATGCATGGCGACGGCCACGCCGGGAGGAATCGAGGCGCCGCCGCAGGCGAAGGCGCGCATCGTGTCGCTCGGGGCCTGCGCGCGGTTCTTCCGGGCCTCGATCATGTCGAGCGCGAAGGCCGTGGCGGACAGCGTCCAGGTGATGCCCTCGGTCCCCATCATGTCGAGCAGTCCGTCGACGTCCCACCGATCCTGGTAGACCACCTTCTGGCCCATGGACAGCGGAACCAGCATGCCATGAATGAACCCGGTCAGGTGGCCCAGCGTCGACGCCATGAACGCCACGTCGTCCGCGGTGAGGGACAGCGCGTCGGCGATGACGTTCCGGTATCCCGACCACGCGGTGTTGTAGGTGTGCAGTGCGCCCTTCGGCGTACCCGTGGTGCCGGAGGTGTACACCAGCATCGCGATGTCATCGGCACCGGGACGCAGCGGTTCGAGCGTCTCCGCGAGGCCGGGGGCGAGCTCTCGCCTGACGTCGACCAACGAGCGCATGAAGTTCGTCTCGGGATCGATCGTGTCGTCCGCGTCGAAGAAGTAGAGCTGCTGGAGGGTGTCGATCTCGGACTGGAGCCGCTGCGCCGCCGCCGCGAAGTCATAGCCGCGGAACCGCTGCGGCGCGAGATACACTTTGCTCCCGGAATCTTCCAGCATGAACCGCAGTTCACGCTCGCGGTAGATAATCGGAATCGGGTTCGGTACGGCACCTATGCGCATGGTCGCCAGGGCGATGGCCGGACCTTCCCAACCATTGGCAGCCTGGATCGAGACCACGTCTGCGGGCTTGACGCCGATGGCGAGCAGTCCACCGGCGAGCCGATCGACAAGAGCGCCGAGCTGACCATAGGTCACCGTCTCGGGTAAGGGGACCCCGCTGCGGTACGAGACGATGGCCGCCTTCTGCGATAACCGCCGGACGTTGTCCAGGAAGTCGTCCAGGAACGTGCGGTCACGCCACTGTCCGCTGTCGCGGAATCGCTCCACGTCGGCCGGATCGAACGCGCGGATCCAGGACGCCAGCCGTGTCCCCTGATGCTTGCGTACATTCATCCCGCTGACTCCTTGTTCGCACGTCACGGCCCCACGGCGCGTTCTTCGTCGTTGCGAGGGTCGTGCTGTTCGTGGACATGACGCATAAGCCGGCTGGTGCGTGTGGCCGGCCTCGTCGGTGGGGGAGTATCGGCCCCGGGTGAGGCTGTGCTTCCACCGCCACTGCCACCGCCACCGCTACCGCCGCCGCGATCGCGGGCTCCCCGGTCCCGGGTGGCCTGGGTCAAGATTCGAGCAAGCGACCGGTTCTTGTCAATCGTTCGACCGCTTGATTCTTTGGGTTGTGGTGCGACCCGCCTGACCGGCGCCTGTCGTGGGGCGGGCGCCGCCGTCGCGGGCTGCTCGGCCCGCGGGGCCGAGCGGGCTGTCGGGGCTGGACAGGCTCCGAATGTCGCGGGCACCATGCCTTGACGGCGTGGTTGACGTGACGTACGCTACAAATCGAGCGTACGATTGATTATCGATGAGGTGACTGTCGACCATGGATCCCTGAGTCTGCGGCGTGTCCGGCGGATCTCGGTNGCCGGGTCTGCCATCGGGGCCGCGACCATGGGTTCGCCGAGCACGACCCGGCCCGGGCCGGTTCACGTCGCGTACGTTCCGTGCACAGCTGATCGCACTCGGGGAGAGCCCTCTTGCGCGAACCTCACGCGAACCATCTCCTGAGATGAAGCTCAACACCCTGCCTCCGGACCTGACGAACTTCGTCGGCCGCCGCCGCGAAGTCATGCACGTCAAGGACGCCATACGGACGTCGCGCCTGGTCACTCTGACGGGCCCAGGAGGAGTCGGCAAGACCCGGCTGGGAACCGAGGCCGCTCGTCGGCTCGCCGGCGAGTTCAGCGGGGGAGTCGCCTTCGTCGAGTTGGCCGAGGTGACCAATCCGGATCACATCGCACTGGCCATTGCGGAGACGATGCGACTACGCATCGAATCGGGTATCTCGCCGCTCGATGCGCTCTGCGGGTATCTCAGTACCCATCGGCTGCTCCTCCTGCTGGACAACTGCGAGCATCTGGCGCCCGCCTGCGGGCGGCTGGTCCGCCTCATCATGCGTCGTGCGCCGCATGTGGGCGTCCTGGCGACCAGTCGCGAACCACTGGGCATCCTTGGCGAACTCACCTGGAACGTGCCACCGCTCAAGCTGCCGCGGGATTCGGCCGAGACGCTTCCGGAGGGCGACGCGGTCGACCTCTTCCTGGCCAGAGCAAGATCGGCCATGTCCGACTTCACTCCCGGCGCCGACGAACTCCACTCGATAGGCCGGCTCTGTCGCCATCTGGATGGAATGCCGTTGGCCATCGAACTGGCTGCCGTCCGTATCAGGTCCTTCTCGGTCGATCAGATCCTTTCGCAGAAGATGGCACTGTTCGACGTGCTGAAGGTCGGAAACCGAGCCGGCCCGGCGCGGCACCAGACGCTGTGGGCCGCGATCCACTGGAGCTACGAGCTCTCCTCGCCGGACGAGCGCGCGTTGTGGGAACGACTCGCGGTCTTCTCGGGCTCCTTCGATCTTCAGGCCGTTGAGCAGGTCTGTGCGGGCGACGGCATCACCGCCAGCGACGTGGTCAGCTTGCTGGGCGACCTGGTCGAGAAGTCGGTGGTGACCCGGACCGAGGGCCGGGCCGGCGGGCGACGGTACCGGCTGTTGGAGAGCATCCGCATGTTCGGCCTGGAGCTGTGCGGATCGGTGGAGGTGTGGCGTCGCCGGCATCGCGACTACTACCTTCAACTCGCGGAACAAAGCGAGCGGAGCTCTCTCTGGGACCGTCAGTTGGAGACGGTGCAGAGGCTGGAAGGCTCGCTGGGCAACATCCGCGCGGCCCTCGAGTACTCGTTCACTCATCCCGCCGAACGGCTCCTCGGTCTGCGGATGACCGCGGCCCTGTGGTTCTACTGGAATGCCTGTGGGCATTTACAGGACGGGTGTCACTGGCTGCGTCGAGCCCTCGTGGAGAATCCCGATCCGTCCGCTGACCGGGCGAAGGCGCTGTGGGTGCTGGGGTGGTTTGAGATGCTGCGGGGCAACAACGCTGCGGCCAGGGAGAACCTCGACGAGTGTCGATCGGTCGCCGACGAGATCGAAGATGAGACCGCCAGCATCTGCGCCATCCAGTTTCGCGGAACCGTCGAGCAGATCGACGGCGACTTCGCGCACGCGCTCGATCTGCTCGAAGCCGCCAGGAAGGGTCACGAGAGGTCGGGGCAGCCCAGCGCGCTCAGTATCCTGTGCGGAGCGCAGCTTGCGTTCGTGCACTGCCTCACCGGCGAGGTTGACAAGGCACGGCAGGCCTGTGATCTGGCGCTGGCTCAGGGGGCGCTGCACGCCGAGCGGTGGGCCACCTCATGGGTGCTGTGGGCACGTGGCCTGACCGAGCATCTCCGCGGCGACCTGGCGAGTTCCGCGAGTCTGTTACGGGACTCGATCGACCTGAAGCGATCGCTCGGCGACTGGCTCGGCGTCACCATGTGCGTGGAGATCCTGGCCTGGAACGCCGTCGATACCGGTTGGTCCGCTCGGGCCGCTCGATTACTCGGCATCGGACGCATGCTGCACGGCTCGATGGGCGGGATGACCCCGTTGTTCGGCGCTTCGGCGCTGGTGGAGAAACGCGACGTCTGCGAGGCACGGGCCCGACTCGAGCTCGGCGACGAGATCTTCGACGCCGAGTACGCTGCCGGGCACCACCTGGAACTCCCCGCCGCGCTCCACTTCGCGCTGGAGGAACCCTCCGGTGAGCCCGAGCCCACGGAGCCCGAGCCCACGCGGCCCGCGCCGACGGCGGACCGGGAGGAGGTTCTCACCGCCCGGGAACTCCAGATCAGCCGGCTGATCGCCGCGGGGCTACGCAACAGCGATATCGCGGAATCCCTTACCATCTCCCGGCGCACGGTCGAGGGCCACGTCAACCGGATCCTGGCGAAGCTGAACTTCCGTTCACGCGCACAGGTGGCGGCGTGGATGACCCGTCGCCAGTTCGACCTCCAAAGAACCCGATAACTGGTCGACGACGCGGCCGCTCGGTCCACCGCGCTCGGCTTGCTTTCTCACTCATCCCTCGTCGCGCCGAGGTCGCGCCCTTCCCGGACGGCCCGGGTGCTGGGCCGTCCGGGCGTCGACGCGGGCGTCGCTACCTCCTGGTTCTCAGTGCTCGTGAGCGATCACACCACGGATGTTCTTGTGTGCCATGAGATCGTCATAGCCCTGGTTCACCCGGTCGAGGGTGTACACGTTGGTGATCAGTTCGTCCAGCTTCACATGACCGGTGCGGTACAGGGACAGGATCTTGGGAATGTCGTACATCGGATTGCAGCCGCCGTACAGGGAGCCCTGGATCCGCTTGCCCCACAGGGCCAGCTGCACTCCGGACAGGCTGATCGTGTCGGTCTCGTACTGACCCATCGACGTCACCACGATCGTGCCGCCCTTGGACGTGGCCGCGGCCGCGTCGGAGACCACCTGGGCCGTCAGCTCATCAACCGTGATGATGGTGCTGTCGGCCCCGACCCCCCGGGTGAGCTCGATGACCAGGTCCTGGGCTTCCGCTGCGGAACCGGCGGTGTGGGTGGCACCGAACTTCTTCGCGGCCTCCAGTTTGGCTGGTTCCGGGTCGACGGCGATCAGGTGCTGAGCTCCGGCGTAGGCAGCGCCCTGGACCGCATTCACGCCGATGCCGCCGATGCCGTAGATGACGACGGTGTCCCCGGGGCGAACGCCGGCGGAGTTCACGGCGGACCCCCATCCCGTCGGGACGCCACAGCCGACCAGGGCAGCCTTGTCCAACGGCAGATCGTCGTCGATCCTGACGACGGAGTTCTCGTGCACGGTGGCGTACTGGCTGAACGTGCCCAGGGTCATCATCGAACCGTAGTCACCGTTCTTTCCCTGGAACGGGAACCGGCCCCCGGGCAGAAAACCGTCGAGCCCGTTCGCACCCATGTCGCACAGCCGGGAGTTGCCGGTAACGCACCAGCGGCAACGACCACAGACGGGGAAGAACGAGGCCACGAAATGGTCCCCCGGCGCTAATCGGGAGACTTTCGACCCGACCTCGAGGATCTCGCCGGCCGCCTCGTGCCCAAAGACCATCGGCGGCCTGAACGGTAGGTGGCCCTTCACCATGTGCAGGTCGGAGTGGCACAGGCCCGAGTAGTCGTATCGTACCAGAACCTCGTTCGCGTCGGGCTTGACGACCTCAAGCTCTTCGATCTCGAAGGGCTTTCCGGCCTCGTAGAGAACCGCGGCTATCGTCTTCATCTGCTCTCCCTCGATTCGCTGAATGTGGTCTCGGCTGCTCGCGGCATCAGTCCTCCCAGCTGGGCGCCGGTGTCGAAAGCACGAGTCCGAAGGCATGGTTGGAAATGTTGGGCTCGAGGCTGATCTGGACGGACTTCACCTCGGTGTACTCATCGAGGGCGTGAGCGCCGAGCTCCCGCCCGAGACCGCTCTGCTTGTAGCCGCCGAACGGGTACTCCTCGTGGACCATGTGCCAGTCGTTGATCCACACCGAGCCGGCCTCCAGCCGGCGCGCGACCTCCAGCGCCTTGTTCGGGTCGGCACTCCAGACGCCGGCGGACAGGCCGTACTCGGTGTCGTTCGCCAGGGAGATCGCTTCGTCCACACTGTCGTACTTCAGGACGCACAGCACCGGCCCGAAGATCTCTTCGCGCGCGACCTTCATCTCGTTGGTGACACCTGTCAGGACTGTCGGTTCCACCCAGTAGCCCCGGTCGAAGCCAGCCGGCACTCCTCCGCCATGGGCGATGGTCGCGCCCTCCTGCTTCGCGGACTCGATGTAACCCAGCACCCGGTCGCGCTGCCGAGCGCTGATCAGAGGCCCGATGTTGGTGGCGGGGTCCAGCGGATCGCCTATCCTGATGGTCCTGAGGCGATCGATCAGCCGGTCCACGAACTGGTCGTGAACCGCGGCAGGCAGCAGCAGGCGGGTTCCTGCCTCGCACGCCTGGCCGGCATGCATGAGGAACGCCCAGATCGAGCCGTCGACCGCCAGTCGCATATCGGCGTCTTCCAGCACGATGTTCGGGCCCTTGCCGCCGAGTTCGAGGGTGACCCGCTTCAGGTTGCTGGTGCTCGCGGACTGGGAGACGAGCTTGCCGACCTCGGTGGAGCCGGTGAACGCGATCTTCCGGACG
The DNA here is from genome assembly GCF_001414035.1 of Frankia sp. ACN1ag. Lineage (NCBI taxonomy): Bacteria > Bacillati > Actinomycetota > Actinomycetes > Frankiales > Frankiaceae > Frankia > Frankia sp. ACN1ag. Next base: position 25,018 of record NZ_LJPA01000023.1, read on the forward strand.
TCCGGGTGTTTCGCCAGATGCGCGCCGACTTTCTCGCCGTTCCCGGTGACGACGTTGAAGACCCCGTCGGGAAGACCGGCTGCCCGCAGTTCGCGCGCAAACTCCAGGGCTCCGATCGGCGTCTTCTCGTCGGTCTTCAGGACCACCGAGTTGCCGGCGGCGAGTGCTGGTACGACCTTCCAGACGGCCAGCGAGAGGGGAAAGTTCCAGGGCACGATCGCGACGCAGACGCCAAGAGGTTCACGGCGGATCAGTCCACCCATGAGAATCGGGCCGACGAGTGGTCCCGGGGTTTCGAACTCGTATCCACGCAGCAGCCTGGCGAAATAGCCCAGGTTGGAGATCGGCTGACCCGCGTTGAAGCCCATGGACAGCAGGTACGGGGATCCGCCCTCGCGGGTACCCAGCACGGCGAGTTCTTCGGCACGGGCCGTCAGGGCGGAGGCGACCGCATCGAAGATCTCGGCTCTCCGCGCCGGCGACACCCCGCGCCACACACCCTCGTCGAAGGTGCGCTTGGCCGCGGCCACCGCCGCGTCCGCGTGTTCGATCCCGCCCTTCGCGGCGGTCGCGACGATCTCCTCGGTGGCCGGGTTGATGATCTCATAGTGTTCTTCTGTGTCGACCCACCGACCGTCGATGAACATCCGGTAGTGCGGAACCGAGGTAGTGGCGGAAAGGACTGCGGGAAGCTCCTGGACAACTGTCATGACAGATACCTCTGCTTGATGGTCGGCGGGCGGCCTGGTTCGCGCACCGCCGACTACTGCGTGACGGGGGTGAACTCCACATCGAGGCGCTCGGGCCCTCGGGTGAACATGCCCGTGTCGACGGGCTCCTTGCCGTCGGCGAAGCGGATGTCCGGCATGGCCTGAAGTAGCTGGTTGATGGCGGTCTCCGCCTCCCGCTTCGCGAGCAGCGAGCCGACACAGAAGTGACGACCAAGAGCGAACGCTATGTGGTCGGCTGAACCGACGAAGGCTTGGTTCATGTTGACGTCTTCGCGGAAGATGTCAAACTTGTCCGGGTCGTTGAAACGGCGCTCGTCGCGGTTGGCGGCGCCGTTGACGCACGCGACCACGCTTCCCTTCGGGATCACCGTGCCGGAGACGTCGATGTCCTCGGTTGCGGTGCGGAGAATGATCTGGACCGGAGGGTGATAGCGGAGCGTCTCCACCAGGGCCTGGGTGGCCAGGGCTGGGTTGGCCCGAACGGCCGCCAACTGCTCAGGGTGCTGAATCAGGTACTTGAGGGTACTGGCGATCGCCTTGTCGGTGGTCTCGCCGCCGGCGATGAGCAGCAGGCCGATGAGAGCCTTGATCTGCTCGTCGGAGAACTGCTCGCCCTCGATCTCGGCCTGCGTCAGGCGCGAGATCAGATCCGTGCCGGGATTCTTTCGCCGCTCGGCGATGATCGGCAGAATGTAGGCGGGATAATCCCGTTGCGTACGCATGCCCCACGCGTGGACTTCCGGGTCGTTGGTGAGATTGGCGAGAAAGGCCATCAGCGACGAGTACCAGTCGTGGAACTTGGGAAGGTCCTCGTGAGGCAGGTCGAGCATCTTCACGATCACATTGATCGGAAACCACTTCGTGAAGTTCTCGATCAGGTCGGTCCGGCCGGAGTGACGGAACTCGTCGATCATCTCCCTGGCCAGCTCGTCCACCTGGGGCAGCAGTTCCTGTAGATAGTTTCCGCGCAGGGCGGGAGTGACCAGGTGGCGGTTGACGGCATGTTCCCGACCGCTCATCTGAATCAGGGTCTTGCCGATCACCGGCTCCATCTGGAACGCGTAGTTCTCATTGGAGAACGCGACCGAGTCCTTGTAGATCCTGGCTACGTCGTTGTAGCGGGCGACGAAGTAGTAGCCGCTCGCCTCGTCATGTAAAACCGGGTAGTGGTCGCGCATGATCTTGTAGTACTTGTGCGGATCCTGCGCGAACTCCGCGGACAGAACATCGGGCTTCTCTGGGGGGTTCGTGGGCACAGTTTCTCCACTTTCATCTCGATGCCGGGATTCGCGGTGGCCTGTCGGCGAGTGATCGTCGCACCTGGCCGAGAGGTGTGTCACAGGTAAAAACACCTGATCCGACACCTGTCTTGGCTGGGCCGGTGCCTCCCGCCCCTGGCCGGCGACCCGACCCGCCGTCACGCGGTAGGAACTCCGGTGGTGCCCGACCAGAAGTGGCAGGGCGGCCTCGGCCGTTTGCATGTCGACATCCCCCGGACGAAGGTCGGACAGCCTTCGCTCGGGGGATGTCGATAACCTGTCCGCCCGGCATCCTCGGGAGGCGACGCGGTGGGGTGATCTCGCCCCGCGTCGGGAGACGCCCGGTGCCAGGCGAACGTGCTGCCGCGGAGCCGTAACCCGACTGCCGCCATGACCTTCGAGGCGTCCCGGCGTTCCGTGATCCGGTGCAGGACACGGCGCGTGACTGTGACGCCGGCCGGCCTGAGGAGGCTGCTGTGCCCTTTCGACGTTGGTCCATTGCCTGGGCGGTGGTGGGGATCCTGGTGGTGGTAGCGGCGGTGATCCTGCGGTTCGTCCTCGTTCCGATCGCCACCCGACTGCCTGGCGACACCGATCTGACCGTTCATTACCAGGGCACCGCGAACCTGCTCGACAGCAAGGCCTTACAGGCCGGAAAGGCGAGTTCCGCATTACGCTCGCACCTGCCCATCACGGTGGACCGCCGGGTGCAGGTGCTGTCCACCGCCGGGGACACCGCCGTGGTCAGCGACGCGCTCACCGTGCACGCCCCCGGTCAGGATCTACCCAGCAGCTACCGCTACGCCGTCGACAGGTCGACGCTGAAGGGTGTGACGCCACCCGCCGGGAGCAAGACCGAGCCCGCGACGGGCGCGTTGACCTCGGCCTTTCCGCTTCACCCCAAGAGTGACAGCTCGTACACCTACTATGACCCGGCCACCCGGACCATCGTCCCGATGACCTACGCCGGGCGTGACACCCGCGGTGGCCNGTCCGTCAACGTCTACCGGATCTCGCCCTCGGGCGCGGTCCGCAATCCCGACCTGCTCGCCTCCCTGCCGCCGGCCCTGCCCAAGAGCCTCGTCGTCGGTCTGGCGCCCCTGCTGCCCGCCGGCGTCCGTGCGGCCCTGACCCCGGCGACGGTCGCCGCGCTGCCCGACCCGATCCCGCTGACCTACACCGGCAGGTCCGCCATCGTCGCCTACGTGGATCGCCAGACCGGCGTCGCGATCGACGAGACCATCTCCCAGCAGGTCATCGTCAACGTGACGGTCGGCGGCAGGACCGTGAGCCTGCTGCCCGTCGTCGCCCTCGACTTCCACATCNCCCCCGCCAGCATCGCCGATCTCGCCGACAAGGCGAAGTCCGCGGGACTCCTGCTGATCCTCGTCGGCCTCGTGGCGCCGCTCGTCCTGCTGGTGCTCGGCGTGGCGCTGATCGTGCTGGCCATGCTGCGTGAGCGACGTGTGCTGCGTGCACTCCTGGGTGTCCTGCTGCGCAGGCAGGGGCCGGGCGGCCCGGCGCGCGGCGGCGCGGGGTCGGCGGACGGCGTGCGACCGGCGGACGGCACCGGGTCGGCGGGCGGCGGTGAGCCGGTGGACGGCGGTGAGCCGGTGGCCAACATCGGCGACGACGGTTCCGGTGACGCCCGGCGCCCCACGCCGCAGTCCGCACGATCTCTCGACTGATCCGCACAGCGGGCCCCCCGACGTCCCGGCGAAAGGAACTCATGGGAACGACGCAGATGGAGACGCTTAACGTTCGACGGCCGCGGACCGGGGTCGCCCTGGTGACCTTGGAACGCCCCGAACGGCTCAACGCGTTGAATCGGCCGATGCTTCGTGAGCTCCGGGAAGTCGCCGAGGAGCTGGCCACCGACGCGTCGGTGCGGGCCGTCGTCCTCACCGGAGCCGGTCGCGGCTTCTGTTCCGGGTATGACCTCGACGGCGCGGCCGAGTTCGCGACTCTCGGCCCGACGGGCGGGCTGGCGCTGCAGGACATGGCCAACCGGACGCTGCACGCCCTGCACACGCTGCCCCAGCCGCTGATCGCCGCCGTCGGCGGCCCGGCCATCGGCGGCGGCGTCAGCCTCGCCCTGGTCGCCGACATCCGCATCGCGGCCGTCGACGCGCTGTTCCAGGTCGCGTTCGTCCGGATCGGCATGTCGGGCGGCGATCTGGGTGCCTCCTGGCTGCTGCCGCGGATCGTGGGGCGAGGACTCGCCGCCGAGCTGATGTACACGGCGCGACCGGTCGGCGCCGAGGAGGCGGTGCGCATCGGCCTGGCCAACCGGGCCGTGCCCACCGCCTCGCTGCTCGACACCGCGTTCGACCTCGCGGGCCAGATCGCCGTCCACCCCCCGCTGGGTGTGCAGCTGTCCAAGCGTGCGTTGCAGGCCAGCACGGACTCGCCGTCACTGTGGTCGGCCCTGGAGACGGAGGCCCGCGGTCAGGCGCTGCTGATGGGGCATCCGGACACGGCGCAGGCGATCGCCGCCCTGCGGGAGAGCCTGGCCGCAGGCCGTGCGTCGAACGGCCGTGCGTCGCAGGACCGTGCGTCGCAGGGCTGAGTTCCGGGGGACATGAGCGAGGGGGCCGGATCGGCGTCGATCCGGCCCCCTGCCCTGCCCTGCCGGGCAGGGCGAACCTGGCGGGTCAGCTCGCTCGCAGCTGGGACACGAGGTCGTAGCGCACCTCGTCGGCCAGGTCGTAGGGCAGATACAGGGTGAAGCGGTCGATCAGCCCGGTGAAACGGCGGCGGATCTCCCGGGCGACCGAGGCCGGTTCACCCACCGTGGCGAAGGTGTGGAGCACGGTGTCGTCGACGAGCGCGGTCATGGCGGCCCAGTCCTTGCGCCGGGACAGCAGGTGGAGCTCCGTGTGCAGATCACCCCAGCCGTGCAGTTCGAGCACGCCGCGGTAGGCGGGCGTCGCGCCGTAGAAGGCGATGCGCTCACGGACCGCCCGCACCGCCTTCTCGACGTCCTCGTCATCGGTCCCGGTTGCCACCAGGCCGGGGTAGGACAGCGTGAACCGTTCGCGGGTCTTTCCGTTCGCGTCGAGCACGGAGGCGAGCTGGGGGAGCGTGACCTCCCGCAGGTAGCGCTCGCTGGTGAAGGAGTGCACCAGCATGCCGTCGGCGACCTCGGCCGCGACCGACGTCATCTTCGGCCCGACCGCGGCGATCAGCACTGGCGGTGGCCCGAACGGGTTGGGCCCAGGATTGAACATCGGCGTCATCAGGGTGTTCCGGTAGATCTCACCGTGGAAATCGAGTGGCTCGTCGTCGTGCCAGCTCCGCCAGATTGCGCGGAGGGCCAGCACGAACTCCCGCATCCGTTCGGCGGGTGCGGACCAGGGCATGTCGAAACGCCGTTCGATGTGCGGCCGGATCTGCGAACCGAGGCCCAGAGCGAAGCGGCCGGCGCTGAAGGTCTGCAGGTCGTTGGCGACGGTGGCGGTCGTCATCGGGTTGCGGGCGAACGCCACGGCGATGGCCGTCCCGATGTGCAGCCGGGGTGAACGGTCCGCGGCCAGCAGCAGGGGGAGGAACGGGTCCCGGTTGATCTCGGTGCTCCACACGCCGTCGTAGCCGATGTGATCGGCGTGCGCGACCTGCGCCGTGAGATCGGCGATGTCCGCGCCGCGGGTGCCGTCGGTGGATCCGCCGATATGGCCGTCGACCAGCACGTGCCGACTCCTTCTGATCGTGGCAGATGTGGTTCCCGACCTGTCGGGACGGGCCGGGGAACGGGCGAAGTAAATCAGGGGTAACCTTGCGAGGTCAACAGATCCGACTGTTCCCCGATGGGAGGCGGTAGGCCCGTGACCGGCGGAAGTACCTGGTGAGCGCGCGGGTCGGCCGGGCGCCGATCACGCGGACCCCACGGCCGCGCGACCGTCGAGCGCAGATCCTGGCGGCGGCCAGCGACCTGTTCTATCGCTTCGGTTATCACAACGTCGGCACCGAGGACATCGCCAAGGCGGTCGGCATCACTCCCGGTGCGCTCTACCGCCATGTCCGCAGCAAGGAGGAGCTCCTGGCCAGCGCGCTGTCGGACAGTTTCGAGCGGGCCACGATCGTCATCGATCGTCAGCTGCCCGGCGGCTTCGCCGCCGTGGTCGGGGACCTGGCCGAGACCGCCGCGCACCGGCGCGAGCTCGGGGTGCTGTGGACGCGGGAGACCCGGCATCTGCACGCCGAGTACCGCACGCCGATGCTGGAACGGTTCTTCGCGTTCCTGGGAAACCTGACCGCCGCGCTGCGGGAGGCCCGCGGCGAGCTGAGCCGCGACGACGCGCAGCTGTTGTCGTGGTGCCTGCTCGCCGTGCTCACCAGCGCCTCCTACCACCGGGTCGCCGCCTCCCCGGAGGTGACGACCACGCTGCTGCGCGACATGGCCCTGCGGGTGTGCGAGGCGCGGATCGATGGCTGCGGGGTTCACGAGGAGCCGGTCGCGGGCCGCGGGGAGACCGGACTGCCGCCCCGGGCGCGCCGGGAGGCGCTGCTGGCCGTCGCGGCCCGGTTGTTCGGGGACCGTGGCTACCAGTCGGTGACGATGGAGGAGGTCGGCGCGGAGGTCGGAATGACCGGCACCGGCGTCTACCGGCACTTCGCCACCAAGGGCGACCTGCTGAGCGCGATCGTCGCGCGCGCCACCGAGTCGTTGCAGCTGGGTCTGTCCCGGGCCCTGTCCGCGGCCACGACCCCGGCGGCCGGCCTGGACAACGTGGTGGCTGCCTACATCGACTTCGCGATGGCGCACACCGACCTCGTGAACGTCCTGCTCGCCGAGGTGATGAACGTGCCGCAGCCGTACCGCCACCGCATCCGGCGGGCCGAGCACGACTACGTCGCCGAGTGGGTCTGCCTGCTGGCGGCGACACATCCGGAGCTGGACCGCACCACGGTTCTCTTTCGGGTCCACGCGGTTCTCACCGTCATCAACGACGTCGCGCGCACCCCGCACCTGCGTGGGCAGCCGGGCCTGGTGGACAAGGTGCGGCTGGTCGCAGCCGCTGTCCTGCACGGCTGACGCCGGACCGCCCCGACCGGGGCGACGAAGTTCGCTCCGGTCTTGACGGAGTGAACTGGGTCACTTATGGTCCGACAAGTAAATCCCGTGACACACGCCGACGGTTCTGTCGGCCTTCGCGTCGGCGGCCCGGTGGGACGCCGTGGCGCCTGCGGTGGTCGCGGGCGGCAGCTCTCGGAGCGGGAGGGTGCACAGCCTTGATAGCGCCGGGCTCTTCGATCGTGTCGATGCAGGTGGAGGTTCGGGATCGACAACGGGAACTGGTCTCGGCGCTGCGCGCGGTGGCGGGGGCATCGGTGCCCGCCTGCGCCGATGGTCCGGCGGCGGCTCTGGTGGCCCGGCTCGATCGGCTCGCGGCCGAGTCCGCCGACGCCGAGCTGCGTGCCGCCCTCGGCGCGGGCCGCTTCGACCGGATCGGCGATCTGTTCGCCGAGCTCGGCGCGGTGCGGTCGGAGTTGTGCGCGTGGGCGGTGGAAGGGCCGTTCCAGGCGCTGACCCGGATCCGTGACCAGCTCGCTCTGCTGCGCCGGGAGACGAGCTCCGGGCGGATCACCCGGGCCGCCCCCGCCGCGCTGTGCGCGGCCGGCGGCTTCGACCGGGCGATGATCTCCAGCCTGCGTGGTTCGACCTGGCTGCCGGTCGCGCTGCACGTCGAGACGAAAGTCGACGGCCCCGCCAACGAGGCCCTGCGCCGTTTCCTCACGGACGCGGAAATACCGCTGGCGTCGTCGATGCCCGAGACCGAGCTGGTCCGCCGGCGGGCGCCCGCGTTGATCCGGCAGGCTCAGTCGGACGGTCGCGTCTTCCGGCCACTGATCGAGATCTCCGGGACGCGGGAGTACGTCGCCGCGCCGATCGTCGCGGGCGGCTGCGTCCTCGGTTTCCTGCATGCCGACACCTACGCCTCGGGTCGCCGCCTGACCGACGCCGACCGGGATCACCTCCAGACGTTCGCGGACGGTCTCGGACTCATCCTCGAACGAACGGTCCTGCTGGAACGCTCGAGGCTGCAGCACGATCGGATCGCGGACGCGCTCAGGGCCGTCCGCGCCACGAGCGAGGTGCTCGGTACCGCGCCGGTCCAACTGGCACGCACGATCACGCAGCGCCGCGCGGTGGTGGCCGGGCGGTCCTCGCCCTCGCCGTCAGCCATGATCGCCGCGGCACCCCCGCTCCCCGACGGTCTCACTCCGCGGGAGCGTGAGGTGCTCCGCCTCCTGGCCGCGGGCGCGACCAACGCCCAGATCGCCAACGCCCTCACAGTGTCCGAGACGACGGTGAAGTCCCACGTGAAGCACATCCTGCGCAAACTGCGCGCCTCGAACCGAGCCGAGGCGATCGCCCGCTATCTGTACCTCGCCCGCACCGCGGACCGAGCATTATGACGGTGCCGGCCGGCGAGCGCCGGCACAGCATGTTTCCGATACCCGCCGGCGACCGGGGCTGGCGGCGGCGCGAACGCGAACTCGGCGATCGGGTGGCCTTCCTGCACGGCGAGGTCCGTGACGCTCTCGGTATCGAACCGTTGCGCGGCACCGTCCTCACCTCCTCGGCGTCGTGGACCGAGGTTGTCTCGGACCTTGCCCAGCTCTGCGTCGACCGGCTGCGCGCGATGGCCGGGCACGCCGACGAGACCGGCCTGCGGACCTGCCTGCTCCTGCTGGACCTGCACGAACTCGCCTTCGACCTCGGCCGGCACGAACGAGACCGGCGCACGCGTCGACTGGCCGCCTGCTCCGAGGGACTTGCGCGCATGCGGGTGCTGCCGCACTCGACGGATCTGCTGGACCACGCGTGCGAGGAACTGGTCCGGCGCTGCGGATTCGGCCGGGCGGTGCTGTCCCGGGTCGACGACGGCGTCTGGCGGCCGTGGATGGCGTACTTCAGCAACGGCGACGAGTTCGAGTCGTGGTTCACGGGCTGGGTCGACCAGCCGATTCGGCTCGAGGGGCGCACCCCCGAGACGAGGCTGCTCACCGAGTGCCGGCCCGTCGCCGTCTACGACACGGCGAACGCCGTCGTACACCGGTCGATCATCGTGGACTCGGGTCGCTCGGACTCCTACGTCGTCGCCCCGTTGATGCACGGCACCTCGGTGGTGGGATTCCTCCACGCGGACCACCATCCGGCTTCGCGGCGCGTGGACGACTTCGACCGGGACGTCCTCTGGGCCTTCGCGGAGGGTTTCAGCCACCTGTACGAGCGGATCGTTCTGGCCGAGCGCCTTCGAACCCAGCGCGACCAGGCTCGGGAGATCCTGTCGTCGGCGGTCGAATCGGTGAGTGACTTCTGCGACGCGAGCATCGACTTCTCGCCGCACGCGGCCGTCGGAGCCATGCCGCGGACTCCCGTTGCGCCCCATCCGTTCGCCACCGGGCATCCTGGTGGGGAGCTCACCGCGCGCGAGTCGGAGGTCCTCGAGCTGATGGTGGCGGGAGCGACGAACGGTGCCATCGCCGAGACGCTGGTCATCTCCGAGGACACCGTGAAATCACATGTGAAACACATACTGCGCAAGCTCGGTGCGGCGAACCGGTCGCAGGCGATCGCGCGGTCGCTGGGAATCGCCGTGCACGGCGACGGTGTCTGAGGTCGCCGATATCTCTGGAGGTCGCCGGTCAGCGTGGCCGTCCCGGGGCGGCCGGGCGCTGCTCGCCGCCCCGGCCGCACCCGGCGTTGCTCACGGTGCGCCGAGCAGCCCCAGTTCGGCACGTCCGAGCAGGTCGTAGGCCTGGTCGGTGGTGAGCGGATGGAAGGGGCCGCCGCGGGCGTCACGGTAGAGGCGTTCGAGCACGTGTCCCCGCCGGAAGGAGGACCCGCCAACCAGCCGGAGGGCGGCGTCCGTCACCCTGATCGCGGTCTCCGTCGCGGTGACCTTGGTGACGTCGATGAACCCCGTGCGCGCGATCGGATCCCATTCGGCGTCGCGGCCCTCGATGAGGATCCGGCCGGTGGTTTCCAACGCCCGCGCCGCGGTCTCCACGTCCACCAGCATCCGGCCGAGTCCGTACTGGACGAAGCCGATCCCCTTCAGTGCGACGTCCTTGCCCTCCATCGTCGCGCCGAGGCTCTTCTTCTTCAGGATCTCCCGCGTCTCGGTGTAGGCCTTCTCCGCCAGGCCCAGGTACACGGCCGCGAAGCTCATCGACGCCCACTCGAACTCGCCGAACAGGCCGTTGCGGAAGTTCCCGCCGTAGGAGTCGGCGGGTGCCGGCACGTCGTCGAAGACGACCGTGTGGGTGCCGGTCGCCCGCATCCCCATGGTGTCCCAGGTCTCGACGATGCTGATCCCGGGGCTGTCCATCGGCAGCACGAAGACGGCCTCCCGGGCCGCGTGCTCGGTGAAGTCCTCGGGTAGCTGCCCGTTCTCGTCCGTGATCGTCGCATTGAAGGCGACGATGTCGGCTCCCAGGCAGAGGGTGGCCCATGTCTTCTTGCCGTGGATCCGCCAGCCGCCGTTCCCGTCGGGAATCGCCTTCGTGTCGGCGAGGCCGCTCAGACCGGCCCGGTCCTCACTGAACGGTCCGCAGATGATCTTTCGTTCCCGAACGACCTCGGTGAAGACGCGCTCCCTGGTGGCCTCGTCGAGCAGACCGCGGAAGATACCGATCATCGTCTGGTGCATGTTGAACGCCAGCGCGATCGCCGGGTCGCCCTTCGCGAGCTCCCTGGAGACGAGCGCGGTGGTGGCGATGTCGGCGCCGAGGCCGCCGTACTTCTTGGGCACCGCGATCCCGGGCAGGCCGCTGTCCTTGTAGAGCGGCACGAGTTCGGTGGGAAAGCGGTTCTCCGCGTCGGCGGACGGACCGGCCACCGCGAACTCCTTCGCCAGCGCACGGGCCGCCTCGAGCACCTCGGCCCGTTCGGCTGGCGTTATCTCCACATCGTGTTTTCCCATGCCGCAGCTCACTCCTCGTTGTTGATGACCGCGTACTGGCGAACACCGCGTACTGGCGAACGTAGACCGGATATGCGCGTGTTGAAATCTCCCCTCGGGAGAGCTTCTGCCCTTCGATGGGGTGACACGTCGCCGGGGTTCGGCGGCCCGCCGGACGCCGGCCCCACACTGTCCCTGTCCCGTTCTGCGGGGCCCTTGCCCAGTTCCGCGCGGTCCTTGTCCCGCTCCGGCGATCGCCGGAGCGCGCCCCGGCCGTTCGGGGCTCACCCGAAGGGGCAAGGTGTTTAACCCCGGGGGATGACGCGTCCGGTCTCGTCCGGCCCTACCGTTGGGCCATCCCCGCCGGCCGTCCGCCGGCCATCGGCGGTCTTTTCCCATCGGCGCAAAGGAGCGTGGCAGATGTCGTCCTACCGGTTCGCCGTGTTATGGCTGAAGGCGTTTCGTGAAAGCGCGGAGAAGGTCTGCGCCCTGTACGCCGACGACTTCCTCTTCGAGGATCTGATCCTGGACCAGTCGATCACCGACAAGGAGGATCTGCACCGAGTCTTCGCGCCGTACGCGAACAAGGATCTGAACAACGGCATCGGGATCAACCTGTTCCGGATCGACGAGTACATCGGTGATGCCCGCAGCGGGATCATCCGCTGGACCTGGGAGCCCGCGGGCTCGGCCGCCTTCCTCGGCGTCCCCACGGGCGGGAAGACGTTCAGCACGTCCGGTCAGACCTTCCACATCTACGACGCCGACGGCCGCATCAAGCGTGAGTCGACCTACTGGGACGCCGTCTCACCGCTGCACACGCTGGGCCTGCCGGTGTCGATCCACGGTGGCGTCGCCGCCCCGGTCCCCGCGTCCGCCCCGGTCCCCGCGTCCGCCCCGGTCCCCGCGTCCGCCGCGGTCTGAGGCCCCCGAGACCCGAAGCGAAGGGAACACGTCGATGAGCAAGGCCACCGACCACGCGCAGCGCTGGGCGCAGGTACTCACCACGGACACCGATGCCGCCGTGGCCCTGTACGCGGACGAGGTGCTGTACGACGACCGCCGATCGGTCGACCACGTCTATGACACGGCCACCGACAAGGCCGAGCTGCGGGAACGCCTCGCCCCGTATGCGAACGGCGACGCCGGCAACGGCGTCGGGATCCATCGCTTCGAGGTCCTTGAGGCCATCGAGACCACCGGGGGCAACGGGGCGCCCGCCGTCACGATCCTCTGGCGTTGGACCGGTGAACACCTCGCGGGCTTTCGGGGAGTGCCGACCGGCGGCCGGGCGCTGTCCACCCGCGGCCAGACCTGGCACCAGTTCGATGCCGACGGCCGGATCGACCGTGAGCTGACCAACTGGAACGACACCCCGGTACTCCAGGAGCTCGGCCTGCCGGTGCTCACCCCGCACTACTGGGACGCCGACTTCGACCCCGCCTCGCTTCTNGGGTGAAGCACCGGTCGGTGGACGGCAGTTCGATCTGGAGGTCAAGCAGTCATGTGGGGCACCCTGCCAGAGGTGTTCGATCGGGTGTGTCTGTACTACGCGGACTCGACGGCGATCATCGACGATGATCGTCGGCTCACCTACCGGCAGATGCAGAGCTGGGCCAACCGAGTGGCGAACGGACTCGGGGCGCTGGGGGTGGAGAAGGGCGACCGGGTAGGCCTGCTGCTGCCCAACAACCTGGAGTTCATACCGACCCAGCACGNCATCTGGAAGGCCGGGGCGGTGCTGGTGCAGATGCCGACGCGGTCCGCGGTCGGTGGCCATCGCACCATCCTGGGGCAGGCCGGCGCCACCACCCTCATCTATCACGCCCAGTTCGACGCGGTCGTCGCCGAGCTGCTCAACGGTCTGCCCGCCGTCAAGCGGGTCATCCGTCTGGCCGGCGGCCACGGGGCCGCTGCCGCCGCCGCTGTCAGTGCCGCCGCGGGGCCGACGACGGTCCTCGACGCCCTGGACGTTCTCGACTACCGGACGTTCTTCGACTCGCAACCGGATTCGCCGCCGTCGGTGTCCCTGGCCGAGGACGACGACGCGTACGTGCTGTTCACCTCCGGGAGCACGGGCGAGCCGAAAGGGGTGGTCAATTCCCACTTCACCTGGGCGCACTACAGCATCACGGCGGGACTCGAGATCGCCGACATCCGGCCGGGTGAGATCTTCGCGCACGGGGCTCCCCTCACCCACTTCACGCAGATCTTCGTGATGCCGACGTTCCTGCGTGGCGGGGTGAACGTGATGCTGCCGGGCCTCGACGTCGACGTTCTCCTCAGGACGATCGAGAAGGAGCGGGTGACCGCCACGGCCGTGGTCCCCACGATCGTCTACCTCCTGCTCGACCATCCCGGCCGGACGTCGTTCGACCTCTCCTCGCTGAACACGATGGTCTATGCGGGCTCCCCGATCGCCCCGGAACGCCTCCGTGAGGCACTCGACGCCTTTGGTCCGATCTTCGTCCAGACCTACGCCGGGACCGAGCCGGGCTACGTGTCGTGTCTGCGCAAGGAGGACCACCGGGTGGACACCGAGCAGGGTGTCCGACGGCTGGCGTCGGCCGGGCGACCGATCCCGTACGTGAAGGTCACCATCCAGGACGAGAGGGACCGGCCGCTCCTGGTCGGCGAACCGGGAGAGATCTGCTCGCGGCAGCTCGGGCAGATGCTGACCTACGTCGACCCCACCCGCAACGCCGAGGCGTTACGGGACGGCTGGGTGCACACCGGCGACATCGGTTTCCTGGACTCCGACGGTTTCCTCTACATCGTCGATCGCAAGAAGGACATGGTGGTCAGCGGCGGATTCAACGTCTTCCCACGTCAGGTCGAGGACGTGCTGTTGACCCACCCGGCGGTGGCCCAGGCCGCGGTGGTCGGCGTACCGCATGAGAAATGGGGCGAGGCCGTGCTCGCGGTCGTGGTCGCCAAGCCGTCCGAGACGGTGCGGGAAGGCGATCTGATCGCGTACGTCAAACGCGAGCTGGGAAGCGTGCCGGCGCCGAAGTCGATCGTGTTCTGCGACAGCCTCCCGGTGAACCCCGCGGGCAAGGTCGACAAGAAGGCGATTCGCGCGCCGTACTGGGCCGGACGCAGCCGGGAGATCGGATGACTGCGCAGCGCGCCGCCGACCGGGCCGACCGGGCCGACCGGGCCGACCGGGCCGACCGGACCGACCGGGCCGGACCGGGGCCGCGGCCCGAGCCGCCGGCGACGCTCGTCGACGCGGCCACCTTCCGCGAGGTCCTGTCGCATTTCGCCACCGGTGTCGTCATCGTGACGGCGCTGGCCGGGGACCGACCGGTGGGCCTGACCTGCCAGTCGTTCACCGCCCTGTCCCTCGATCCGCCGATGATCCTGTTCTGTCCCGCTCGGACGTCCACGTCCTGGCCGGTGCTGGCGGGCTGCGGGCGGTTGTGCGTCAACATCCTCAGCGCCGACCAGCACGAGATCAGCAATGGCTTCGCGCGCAGCGGCGCGGACAAGTTCGCCGGCGTCGCGTGGACGCCGCTGTCGAACGGCGCACCCGCGCTGGAGCGCGCCGCCGCGCACATCGGCGTGCGCATCGCCGAGGTCTACGACGGCGGCGACCATCACATCGTTACCTGCCACGTGGAATCCCTGCGAGCCGGCGAGGGCGGCGCTCCGCTGCTGTACTACCGCAGCGAGTACCGCCACCTCCGGCATCAGGACTGACATCCCACCGCCTTTCGAGAAGGAGGAGAACGTGTCCGCACCGCATTACCCGTTATTCATCGGCGGGGAATGGCTCGATTCCACCGAGCGGTACGAGATCAGAAGCCCCGCGACGGACGAACTCGTGGCGACCGTCGCGAAGGGCGGGGCCGAGCACGTCGACCGTGCGGTCGACGCGGCCAGGGCCGCGCACGAGGCGGGCGTGTGGCGGCACACCGCGCCGCAGGAGCGCTCGGCGTTGCTGCACGCGGTCGCCGGTCGTCTCGAGCAGCGCCTGCCCGAGCTTGCGGCCCTGCAGAGCCGGGAGAACGGCGCGACGATCCGCGTCACCGGTGCCCTGCATCTCGGCCTGTCGATCGGTCAGCTCCATTACCTCGCCGATCTCGCGAAGTCCTACGAGTTCGAGAAGGCCGGACCCGAGATCGGTCCGATTCCGGCCGCGGGAGTACTGCGCCGGGAGCCGCTGGGCGTGGTGGCCGCGATCGTGCCCTGGAACATCCCCCTTCTCGTGATCATCTGGAAGGTCGCCCCGGCGCTCGCCGCCGGGAACACCGTCGTGCTCAAGCCCGACGAGCACGCGCCGCTGCTGGCCCTCGAACTCGCCAGGGAGTTCGAGGCGGCCGGTCTGCCTCCGGGGGTGCTCAACGTCGTCACGGGTGACGGCGATCCGGTCGGCGCCCACCTCAGCGGCCATCCCGACGTCCGCAAGGTGGCCTTCACCGGCTCGACCGAGGTCGGCAAGGCGATCCTGTGCGCGTCCGCCGACACGGTGAAGCGGGTGACGCTGGAGCTGGGTGGCAAGGGGCCGAACATCATCCTCGAGGACGCGGACCTGCCGCTGGCCGTCGACGGGGCGCTGTTCGCGGCCCTGGCCAACAACGGGCAGGCCTGCGAGGCGGGCACCAGGCTGCTCGTTCCGGGCGTGCTGAAGGACGAGGTCGTCTCCCGGCTGGTGGAGCGGGCGAAGACCCTCAAGCTCGGTGATCCGCTGGATCCGGCGACCGACGTCGGCCCGGTGATCAGCGCCGGACAGCGGGACCGGATCCTGGGCTACCTGGAGTCGGCCCGCGCCGACGGCGCCACCATCGCCCTGGGCGGTGGCGCCCCACAGGGGCCGGGGTTCGAGACGGGGAACTGGGTCGAACCCACCGTCGTCACCGACGTCACGAACGATGCCCGGATCGCCCGCGAAGAGGTCTTCGGCCCGGTTCTCACCGTGCTGACGTACGACTCCGTCGACGAGGCGGTCGCCATCGCCAACGACACCGACTACGGACTTTCGGCCGGCGTGTGGGGCCGGGATGAGCAACGCGCTCTGGCCGTGGCCCGCCGGCTCGACGCCGGCATGGTGTACGTCAACGACTGGCACGTCATCCACCCGGCCTACCCGTTCGGCGGATTCAAGCAGAGCGGACTGGGACGCGAGGGCGGCCCCGACGCGCTCGACGCCTACACCGAGCAGAAGTTCATCTCGCTCGCCCGGTCCGGCGGGCTGGCGGACCGGGCGGCCTTCGCCCTGGTGCTGGGAACGCCGCCGACCCGCTGACCCTCGGTAGACCTGCTGACCCTCGGCAGACCTGCTGACCCTCGACAGACAGGGACGGATCAACGATGGAGCACGTCAGCACCGCCGGCGTCGTCGATCCGACGACCGTTCCGGTCGTGCGCAACCAGATCCGGTCGTTCCTCGACCTGCGACACGTCCGGGCCGGCGGCAGCCGCCCGCCCGGGTTCGACCGGTTCCAGGCCACCAGGCTCGGTGTTCTCGGGGCCGGGATGATGGGCGCGGGCATCGCCTACGTGGCCGCGCAGGCCGGCATCGAGGTGGTGCTCAAGGACATCAGCCTCGCCGCGGCGCGGCGGGGCAAGGCCCACGCCGAGCGGCTGGAGGCGAAGGCGCTGGCCCGGGGCCGCACCTCGCCGGGGGCGTCGGCGGCGTTGCTCGACCGGATCCACCCGACCGCCGACCCCGCCGACTTCGCCGGGGTGGACGTCGTCGTCGAGGCCGTCTTCGAAAGCGTCGAGCTGAAGCACAAGGTCTTCGGGGAGATCGAGGAGATCGTCGACCCGGCCGCGGTGCTCGGTTCGAACACCTCGACGCTGCCCATCGCCCTGCTGGCCGAGGGGGTCCGGCGGTCCGAGGACTTCCTCGGCCTCCACTTCTTCTCTCCGGTCGACCGGATGCCACTCGTCGAGATCATCCGGGGCCGGAGCACGTCGGACGCCACGCTCGCGAAGGCGTTCGACGTCGTCCGGCAGCTCGGCAAGACGCCGATCGTCGTGAACGACGGCCGCGGGTTCTTCACGAGCCGCGTCATCATCGCCTTCCTCAACGAGGCGATCGCGGCGGTCGGGGACGGCATCGACCCGGCCGCTGTCGAGGCGGCGGCGTTGCGGGCCGGCTACCCGGCCGGACCGCTCGCGCTTCTCGACGAGCTGACGCTGACCCTGCCGCGAAAGATCCGGCAGGAGGCGCAGGCGGCGGCGGAGGCCGTCGGTGATGTCTGGCGGGGCCATCCCGCGGACGCGGTCGTCGACCGGATGATCGACGAGTTCGGCCGGCCGGGGCGGTCCGGCGGCGCTGGCTTCTACGAGTACGACGACACCGGCCGGCGCGGCGGCCTGTGGCCGGGCCTGCGGGCGGCGTTCGGCACGCCGGGCCGCGGCAGCTCGCCCGCCGACCCCGCCGACCTTGCCGACCGGCTGCTGTTCGCCGAGTCGATCGAGGCCGTTCACGCGATGGACGAGGGCGTCGTCGGGTCGGTGCCCGACGCGAACGTGGGCTCGTTGCTCGGCATCGGCTTCCCACCCTGGACGGGCGGGGTGTTCCAGTACATCAACCAGTACGCCGACGAGCACGGCAGGGGCCCGGCGGGCTTCGTGGCCCGGGCCCGCGAGCTGGCCGACCGCTACGGCGCCCGCTTCGCTCCGCCCGGCTCGCTGGTGAGCCGGGCGGTCACCGGCTCGCTGTATGCGTAGCGGCGCGGCCCGGATCCGGTTCGACAGACGATCAATCGCTGGGAGGCGTTGTGGACTTCGGTGAGCGTTGTGGACTTCGGTGAGGACGCGGAGCTCGCGGCTCTGCGGGAGACGGTCGCCGCGATCGCGAAGCCGTTCGGCGGTGCCTACTACACCGAGCGGTCGCACGCGCGCAGGCCGACCAGCGAGGTGTGGGCGGCGCTCGCGCAGGCCGGTTTCCTCGGGGTGAACCTCCCCGAGGCCTACGGCGGCGGTGGCGGCGGCATCGTGGAGCTCGCGGCGGTCTGCGAGGAGACCGCCGCGGCGGGCTGCCCGCTGCTGCTCCTGGTGGTCTCCGCCGCGATCTCCGGCGAGGTCATCTCCCGTTTCGGCAGCGCAGAGCAGAAGCTGCGGTGGCTGCCCGGCCTCGCCGACGGCAGCCACAAGGTGGTGTTCGCGATCACCGAGCCGGGCGCCGGGTCGAACACCCACCGGCTGGCGACGAAGGCGGTCCGCGACGGCGACGACTGGGTGCTGACCGGGCAGAAGTACTACATCTCCGGCTTCGACGAGGCCGCGGCCGTCCTCGTCGTCGCCCGGACCGGCGTGGACGAGGCCACCGGGCGGGCGCGGCTGTCGCTGTTCGTCGTGCCGACCGACACGCCGGGCCTGGTCGCCCACCCGCTGCCGGTCGCCGCACAGATGCCCGAACAGCAGTTCACGCTGTTCTTCGACGACGTCCGGGTGCCGGCGGACGCGCTGATCGGCGTCGAGGGCGACGGCTTCCGGCAGGTGTTCCACGGCCTGAACCCCGAACGGATCACCGGCGCCGCGATCTGCGTCGGCATCGCCCGGTACGCGCTGGGAAAGGCCGCCGACTACGCGCGTCACCGGCAGGTGTGGGATGTCCCGATCGGCGCCCATCAGGGCGTCTCCCACCCGCTGGCGAAGGCGAGGATCGAGACGTCGCTCGCCGCGCTGATGACGCAGAAGGCCGCGTGGTCGCATGACCACGGACTGCCCGCCGGGGAGCCGTCGAACATGGCGAAGTACGCCGCCGCGGAGGCCGCCCTCGCGGCGGTGGACCAGGCGATCCAGACCCACGGCGGCAACGGGATGGCCGTCGAGTACGGCCTGGTGCCGCTGTGGGGGATGGTGCGCACGCTGCGGATCGCCCCGGTCAACCGGGAGATGATCCTCAACTACGTCGCGCAGCACACCCTCGGCCTTCCCCGGTCCTATTGAGGAGCTCCGGCCCCAACGAGGAGTTCCGGCCCCAACGAGGAGCTCCGGCCCCAACGAGGAGTTCCGGCCCCAACGAGGAGTTCCGGCCCCACTGAGGAGACAGCGATGACGTATTCCGCCACGAGATGGGCGCCCGCGCCGGGCGGGCCGGCGGCGCGGGCGCGGGCGGCCGAGGGCACCGTCCTGCGGTCCCGCCTGGACACCGCCTCCGAGTTGTATTGCACGAACCGTGCCGCCCAGCTCGCGAACCTCGCGCAGCTCGAAGAGCAGCTCGAGATCGCGCGGGCCGGCGGCGGCGAGCACTACCGCGACCGTCACCGCCGACGCGGCCGGTTGCTGGTGCGCGAACGCGTCGAGCTGCTGCTCGACCGGGACTCGGCGTTCCTCGAACTGTCCCCGCTCGCGGCCTGGGGAACGGAGTTCGCTGTCGGCGCGAGCGTCGTCACCGGCATCGGGGTGGTGTCCGGGGTCGAGGTCGTCGTCATCGGGCACGACCCGACGGTNCGCGGCGGCACGATGAACCCGTACTCGCTGCGCAAGACGCTGCGTGCCCTCGACATCGCCAGGCGCAACCGGCTGCCGGTCGTGAACCTCGTCGAGTCCGGCGGTGCCGACCTGCCCAACCAGTCCGACCTGTTCGTCCAGGCCGGGAAGATCTTCCACGACCTGTCCGCCCTGTCGGCCGACGGCATCCCCACCATCGCCCTGGTCTTCGGCAACTCCACCGCGGGCGGGGCGTACGTGCCGGGCATGTGCGACCACGCGGTGCTGGTGGACCGGCAGGCGAAGGTGTTCCTCGGCGGGCCACCGCTGGTCAAGATGGCGACCGGCGAGGAGTCCGACGACGAGGATCTCGGCGGCGCGGCGATGCACGCGCGGGTCTCCGGAGTCGCGGACTACTTCGCGGTCGACGAGCCCGACGCGATCCGAATCGGCCGGCGGATCCTGTCCGAGATCAACTGGCGTAAGCGCGGACCCGGGCCGAGCCTGCCCGCCGACCCGCCCGTGTACGACGCCGACGAGCTGCTGGGGATCGCGCCGGCGGACATCCGGGTGCCGTTCGACCCGCGCGAGGTGCTCGCCCGGGTCGTCGACGGCTCGCGGTTCGGTGAGTACAAGCCCGACTACGGCACCAGCCTGGTCACCGGCTGGGCATCGATCCACGGCTTTCCGGTCGGGGTCCTCGCCAACGCCAACGGCGTGCTGTTCAGCGCGGAGGCGAAGAAGGGCGCCGAGTTCATCCAGCTCGCCAACCAGGTGGACACGCCGCTGATCTTCCTGCAGAACACCACGGGCTTCATGGTGGGTGCGGCCTACGAGCAGGGCGGCATCATCAAGGACGGCGCCAAGATGATCAACGCGGTGACGAACAGCGCCGTGCCGCACCTGACCGTCAACATGGCGGCGTCNTTCGGCGCGGGCAACTACGGCATGTCGGGGCGCGCCTACGACCCACGGCTGATGTTCGCCTGGGTGGGCGCCAAGCTCGCCGTCATGGGCGCCGCCCAGCTCGCCGGGGTGCTGTCGATCGTGGGCCGGGCCGCCGCCGAGGCCGCCGGCCGACCGTTCGACACCGCGGCCGACGACCAGCGCCGCGGGGAGATCGAACGCCAGATCGGCGAGGAGTCGCATGCCTTCTTCCTGAGCGGAAAGCTCTACGACGACGGCGTCCTCGACCCGCGCGACACCCGCACCGTGCTCGGCATCGCCCTGTCCGCCGCGCACTCGGGCCCGATCGAGGGACGCCGTGGCTACGGCGTCTTCCGGATGTGAGCCCCGTGCGCCCGGTGACAGCCCAGAGCCCGGTGACAGCGCAGAGCCCGGTGACAGCACAGAGCCGAGCGACCCCAGGGGGGCGAGTGATCACAAAACTGCTGGTCGCGAACCGGGGCGAGATCGCGGTCCGGATCATCCGGACCGCGCACGAGATGGACATCGCCACGGTCGCGGTCTTCTCCGACCCCGACGCGGGCGCCCCGTTCGTCGCCGCGGCCGACGAGGCCGTCCGGCTGCCCGGGGCGACGCCGGCCGAGACGTATCTGCGTGCCGATCTGGTGATCGACGCCGCGCTGCGGGTGGGGGCCGACGCCGTCCATCCCGGCTACGGCTTCCTGTCCGAGAACGCCGACTTCGCGCGGGCGTGCGCCCAGGCGGGGATCGTGTTCGTCGGACCGCCCCCGGAGGCCATCGAGGCCATGGGGTCGAAGACCCGGGCGAAGGAACTGATGGGCGCGGCCGGCGTGCCGGTCCTACCCGGTCTGATCGTCGACGACGAGCTGCTCGCCGAGCCCGACCGGCTGCTGAAGGCCGCGGCTGAGCTGGACTTCCCCGTGCTGGTCAAGGCCGTCTACGGCGGGGGTGGGCGCGGGATGCGCATCGTGCACGACCTCGGGGCGCTCGCGGACGCCGTGGCGGGTGCACGGCGCGAGGCGGCCTCGGCGTTCGGCGACGGCACGGTGTTCCTGGAGCACTACGTCTGGCGTCCCCGCCACGTCGAGGTGCAGGTCTTCGCCGACACTCACGGCGACGTCGTGCACCTGTTCGAACGGGAGTGCTCGATCCAGCGGCGCTACCAGAAGATCATCGAGGAGGCGCCGTCCGTCGCGGTCGACGAGCACCTGCGGGAACGCCTCGGCTCCGCCGCCGTCGCGGCCGCCGCGGCGATCGGCTACGTCGGCGCCGGGACCGTCGAGTTCGTGCTCGACCGCACCGGCCGGTTCTTCTTCCTCGAGGTGAACACCCGGCTGCAGGTCGAGCACCCGGTGACCGAGCAGGTGACCGGGCTCGACCTCGTCCGGGCGCAGCTGCTGGTGGCGCAGGGCGCGCCGCTGCCGGCCGAGCTGCGCCACGCCCGCATCACCGGCCATGCCGTCGAGGCCCGCCTGTACGCCGAGGACGTGCCCGCCGGGTTCCTCCCCGCGACCGGGACGATCCACCGTTTCGACGTGCCCACGTTCGACGGCGTTCGCGTCGACAGCGGAGTCGCGGACGGGTCGGTCGTCGGCGTCCACTACGACCCGATGCTCGCCAAGGTCATCGCGCACGGCGCGACGCGTGACGAGGCGATCCGTCGACTCGCCCGCGCGCTGGCCGGCACCCGCGTGCACGGGGTGACCACCAACCGGGAGCTGCTGGTCGCCGTTCTGCGCGACGAGGAGTTCCGCTCCGGCGACATCGACACCGGTTATCTCGACCGGCACGACGCGGTCGCGATGGGCTCGCCCGCGACGTCCGCCGACGTCCTCGCGACGCACCTGGTGGCGGCCGCGCTCACCGCCGCGGCCGAGCGCCGGGCGACCGGGATCCTCCCGACCGCGCCGCCCGGCTGGCGCAACGTCCCGACCTCCCCGCAGCGTGCCGTCTTCGCGCTGTCCGGTTCGGGATCGTCCGGGCTCGGTGCCTCCGGGCGCGAGGTGGAGGTGACGTACCGCTGGCGCGCGGACCGCGTCGACGTCACCGTCGACGGCCGGGACCGGGACGTGGTGGTGCACCGCCTCGACGGCGAACAGGCCGATCTGACCGTGGACGACGTTCGTTCGACGGTCCGGGTCCACCGCGTCGGGCCGGAGGTCTACCTGGACGGTCGCGGCGGGTCGACGGTGGCCCGGGAGACGCCCCGGTTCGTCGAGCCGGGCGCGAGCGCCGCGGCGGGATCGCTGACCGCTCCGATGCCGGGAACGGTGGTCCGGGTCGCCGTCGAGCGGGGTGCGGCCGTGACCGCCGGAGAGGTCGTGCTCGTTCTGGAGGCGATGAAGATGGAACACGCGGTGACCGCGCCGCACGACGGCGTCCTGCACGAGCTGGACGTGCGTCCCGGCCAGACCGTCGACGGCGGGCACGTCCTCGCCGTCATCACACCGGGGCCGGCGCGATGACCTCGCCCGCGGTCACCTACCGGCGGGACGACCGGGTCGCGTGGCTGACCATCGACCGGCCGGAGGCCCGCAACACGCTGTCCGCCGAGGTCCGCCGGGGCCTGTGGGACGGTTTCGCCAGGTTCAACGCGGACGGGGACGCGTCCGTTCTCGTGCTCACCGCCGTGGGCGATCGGGCCTTCTGCGCCGGGGGCGATCTGAAGGAGATGGCGACCCAGGCGCTTGGGGTGCCGCCACTGGACTACGTGCCCCAACCCGGCCGGAACATCGAGGTCGACAAGCCCGTCGTCGCCGCCGTCAACGGCGTCGCCTATGCCGGCGGATTCCTCCTGACGCAGTGCTGCGACCTGGTCGTCGCCGCCGAGCACGCCAGATTCGCGATCACCGAGGTCAAGGTCGGCCGCGGGGCGCCCTGGGCCGCGCCGCTGCCCTACCTGCTGCCGCCCCGGATCGCGATGCAGATGCTGCTCACCGGCGAGCCGATGGCCGCCCGGCGCGCCTACGAGCTCGGCCTCGTCAACGAGGTCGTCCCGGGAACCGACCTCGCCGGTCGGGCGCGGGAACTCGCCGCGACGATCGCGGCCAACGCGCCGCTGTCGGTGCGGGCCGCGAAGCGCACCGTCGGTCTGCTCGCCCAGCTTCCCCTGTCCGAGGCGTACCGCGAGGCGGAGCGGATCTGGGAGCCGGTGTACCTCAGCGCCGACGCCCAGGAGGGGCCGCGGGCGTTCAGCGAGAAGCGCCGACCGGTCTGGAGCGGGCGCTGATGGCCGCCGACCAGCACCCTGGCGCCGACCAGCACCCTGGCGCCGACCAGCACCCTGTCGTGGACGGACCGGACGCCCGTCCGGTCCGGCGTCCGGTCCGCATCGCGAACTGCTCGGGTTTCTACGGCGACCGGATCGACGCCGCGCGGCTCATGGTCGACGGCGGCCCGATCGACGTGCTCACCGGCGACTATCTCGCCGAGCTGACGATGCTGATCCTGTGGAAGGCCCGCCGACGGGATCCCGGTGCGGGCTACGCGCGGACGTTCCTCGTCCAGCTCGAACAGGTGCTCGGCACGTGCCTGGACCGGGGGATCCGCATCGTCGTCAACGCGGGCGGCCTCAACCCCGCGGGCCTGGCCGAACAGGTCACCAAGGTCGCCGCCGGGCTCGGCCTGTCGCCTCGGGTCGCCCATGTCACCGGAGACGACCTGACGGACCGGATCGGGCCGTTACGGGCGGCCGGCGAGTCCTTCACGCACCTGGACACCGGGCGCCCGTTCGCCGAGCTGGCCGCGAGCGGGGTCGAACCGGTGACCGCGAACGCCTACCTCGGCGGCTGGGGCATCGCCGCCGCGCTGGCGGCGGGAGCGGACGTCGTCGTCACTCCGCGGGTGACCGACGCGTCCCTCGTCGTCGGCCCGGCGGCCTGGTGGCACGGCTGGGCGCGCACCGACTGGGACTGGCTCGCCGGCGCGGTGGCGGCCGGCCACGTCATCGAGTGCGGGCCGCAGGCCTGCGGCGGGAACTACGCGTTCGGCTCGGAGGTCACCGATCGGCGGTATCCGGGGTTCCCGATCGCCGAGGTCGCCGCCGACGGCTCGAGCGTCATCACCAAGCACGCCGACACCGGCGGACTGGTGTCCGTCGGAACGGTCACCGCGCAACTGCTCTACGAGATCGCCGAGCCTGCCTACCCGAACCCTGACGTGGTCGCGCACTTCGACACGGTGGGCCTGACCCAGGAGGGGCCGCACCGGGTGCGGATCTCCGGCACCCGGGGAAGCCCGCCGCCGGGCACGTTGAAGGTCGCGATGAACTACCTGGGCGGCTACCGCAACACGATGACGCTGGTCCTGACCGGTCTCGACATCGAGGCGAAGGCCGCCTGGGCCCGCCGGGAGCTGTTCGACCTGCTCGGCGGCGAGAACGCGTTCGACGCCGTCGACGTGCGCCTGCTGCGGTTCGACCATCCCGACGCCGACGACAACGCCCTGGCGACGGCGCACCTGCGGATCACGGTGAAGGATCGTGATCCGAAGCGGGTGGGCCGAGCGTTTTCGGACGCGACGATGGCACTGGCCCTGGGCGGGTACGCCGGCTTCCACACGACGACCCCACCGACCGCCGAGAGCGCGTACGGCGTGTACTGGCCGACGCTCGTCGGGCGGGACGCGGTGGAGCATCGCGTCGTCCTCGACGATGGCCGCGGGATCGCCATCCCGCACAGCCCGCTGGCCCCGGCCACCGCGGCGCCTTCTGCGCGGACATCGCCGGCGACGCCGTCCCCGAGTGCTCCGCCGTCCCCGAGTGCTCCGCCGGTCCCGAACGCTCCGCCGGTCCCGAGTGCTCCGGGTGGCACGGTACGGATCCCGCTGGGTCTGCTGGTGGGCGCCCGCTCCGGGGACAAGGGCGGCAACGCCAACGTCGGCGTCTGGGCCCGCGACGCCGCGACCTACGCCTGGCTCGCCGCCGAGCTGACCGTGCGGCGCTTCGCCGAGCTGGTGCCGGAGGCCCGGGGGCTGGACGTCCGCCGCTACGAGCTCGCGAACCTGCGGGCGGTGAACTTCGTCGTCGTCGGCCTGCTCGGCGAGGGGGTCGCCTCGGCGACCCGTCCCGACCCGCAGGCGAAGGGGCTTGCCGAGTACGTGCGTTCGCGCCATGTCGAGGTACCCGTCGAGCTCGTGGATCCCATCCATGTCCCGTCTCGCGCACGTGACGGGGCTCTGTTCGTCAAGCGGTCCTCCCGTAGGGAATCAGGTGGCTGACATCGTGAACGAGTTGCATCATTTTGTGGCCGGCAAGCTGCTGCCCGGAACATCCGGCCGGTTCGGCGACGTGTTCGATCCGAACACCGGCCGGGTCCAGGCCCGCGTCCCACTGGCGTCGCAGGCCGAGGTCGACGCCGTCATCACCGATGCAGCCGCGGCACAGCTCGAGTGGGCGCGGTGGAATCCGCAGCGCCGGGCGCGGGTGCTGATGCGTTTTGTGGAACTGGTCCGCGCCGAGCGCGAGAGCCTGGCCCGGCTGCTGTCGTCCGAACACGGTAAGACGATCGCCGACGCGGTCGGCGACATCGAGCGGGGGCTGGAGGTGGTCGAGTTCGCGATCGGCATTCCGCACCTGCTGAAGGGCGATTTCTCCGCGAGCGCGGGCACCGGGATCGACGTCTACTCGATGCGCCAACCGCTCGGCGTGGTCGCCGGGATCACCCCGTTCAACTTCCCGGCGATGATCCCGTTGTGGAAGGCCGCCCCGGCCATCGCCTGCGGCAATGCGTTCGTGCTCAAGCCGTCCGAGCGTGACCCGTCGGTGCCGCTGCGGCTGGCGGAGCTCTTTGTCGACGCCGGCCTGCCCCCGGGGGTGCTCAACGTGGTGAACGGCGACAAGGTGGCCGTGGACGCGCTGCTGACCGACCCGCGGATCCAGGCGATCGGGTTCGTCGGTTCGTCGGCGATCGCCGAGTACATCTACGCCACGGCGGCGGCGCACGGCAAGCGCGCGCAGTGCTTCGGCGGCGCGAAGAACCACATGATCGTGATGCCGGACGCCGACCTCGACCAGGTCGTCGACGCCCTCGTCGGAGCCGGTTACGGGTCCGCGGGGGAGCGGTGCATGGCCATCTCGGTGGCGGTCCCGGTCGGGGCGGCCACGGCGGACGCGCTCGTCGAACGGCTCGCCGCGCGGGTGCGCGCCCTGAAGGTCGGCGCCTCGGACGACGCAGGAGTCGACTTCGGCCCCCTGATCACCGCGGCCGCCGTCCAGCGGGTGCGCGACTATGTCCGCAGCGGCGTCGAGGAGGGCGCGGACCTGGTCGTCGACGGTCGCGAACACGTCGTTGCCGGCCATGAGGGCGGCTTCTTCCTCGGTGGCACGCTGTTCGACCATGTCACCCCGGACATGCGGATCTATCGGGAGGAGATCTTCGGCCCGGTGCTCACGGTGGTCCGTGCCCGGGACTACGCCGAGGCGTTGCGGCTGCCGAGCGAACACGAGTACGGCAACGGGGTCGCCATCTTCACCCGGGACGGTGACACCGCCCGCGATTTCACCAGCCGCGTCAACACCGGGATGGTCGGGGTGAACGTGCCGATCCCGGTCCCGATCGCCTATCACACCTTTGGCGGCTGGAAGCGGTCCGGTTTCGGGGATCTCAATCAGCACGGTCCCGATTCGATTCGTTTCTACACGCGAACCAAGACCGTCACCTCGCGCTGGCCCGGTGGGACCAAAGAGGGCGCCAGCTTCGTCATCCCGACGATGAACTGACGGCTCACCCGATGATTCTCACCGCCGAACAGCACGCGCTGCGCGACACCGCGGCCGCGTTCGCCGCCGAACATCTCGAACCGAACGCGCTGCGCTGGGACCAGACCAAGCACTTTCCCGTCGACGTGCTCCGCAAGGCCGCGCAGCTTGGCATGGGCGGGATCTGTGTCGCCGAGGACGTGGGCGGCAGCGGACTCGGTCGGCTCGACTCCGCGGTGATCTTCGAGGCGCTGGCGACGGGGTGCCCGTCGATCGCCGCCTATCTCTCCATCCACAACATGGTCACCGCGATGATCGACCGGTACGGCGACGCGGGGCAGCGAGCCCGTTTCGTCCCGGCACTGTGTTCCATGGAGCACCTGGCCAGCTACTGCCTGACCGAACCGGGAGCGGGCTCCGACGCCGCCGCCCTGTCGACGCGGGCCCGGCGCGAGGGCGACTCCTACATCCTCGACGGGGTCAAGCAGTTCATCTCCGGCGCCGGAGCTGCCGACATCTACGTGGTGCTCGCCCGCACGGGCGGTCCCGGTCCGAAAGGGATATCGGCGTTCGTCGTCGACCGGGCGAACCCAGGAATGTCCTTCGGCCCCAACGAGACGAAGATGGGCTGGAATGCCCAGCCGACCCGCCAGGTCATCCTCGACGGCGCGCGGGTCCCGGCCGGCGACCGGCTCGGTCCCGAGGGCGGCGGGTTCGCCGTCGCGATGTCCGCGCTGGACGGGGGGCGGCTGAACATCTCGGCGTGTTCGCTCGGCGGGGCGCAGGCCGCGTTGGGCAAGGCGGTGCGGCACCTGCTGGAGCGGGAGGCGTTCGGCGCGAAGCTCGCCGACGCCCAGGCGTTGCGCTTCCGGCTGGCGGACATGCGCACCGGCTTGGAGGCCGCGCGCACCCTGCTGTGGCGCGCCGCGGCCGCGCTGGACGCCGGTGAGCGTGACGCCACCCCGCTGTGCGCGATGGCGAAACGCTTCGCGACCGACACCGGATTCGAGGTCGCGAACCAGGCCCTGCAACTGCACGGCGGCTACGGCTATCTGAGCGAGTACGGCCTGGAGAAGATCGTCCGCGATCTGCGGGTCCACCAGATCCTGGAAGGAACGAACGAGATCATGCGGGTCATCGTGTCCCGTTCGATGCTGGCGGCGGCGCCATGACCGATGTGCTGGTCGCGGTTCAGGGTGGCCTGGGCCGGATAACGCTGAACCGGCCGCGCGCCATCAACGCGCTGACTCATGGCATGGTGCGGACCATCGCGGACGTGCTCGACCGCTGGGAGCATGNCGAGCGGATCCGCGCTGTGTTGATCGAGGGCGCCGGGGACCGGGGACTGTGCGCCGGAGGCGACATTCGCGCGATCTACGGTGATGCCCGTTCCGGGGGCACCGGTTCGCTGGACTTCTGGGCCGAGGAATACCGGCTCAACGCGCGTATCCACCGGTATCCGAAACCGTATGTGGCGTTCATGGACGGGCTGGTGATGGGCGGCGGGGTCGGAATTTCCGCGCATGGCGCGCTGCGCGTCGTGACGGAACGTTCCCGCATCGCCATGCCCGAGGTCGGTATCGGGTTCGTCCCGGACGTCGGCGGCACCTACCTGCTGTCCCGGGCGCCGGGTGAACTGGGCACCCACGCCGCGCTCACGACCACCCAGCTCACCGGCGCCGACGTGATCCACTGCGGGCTCGCCGACCATTTCGTGCCCAGCCACCGGCTCGACGCCCTGGCCGAGGCGCTGGGCCGCAGCGGGCGGGATGGCGACGGGCGGGCTGGCGAGCATCCGGCGGATGTGGTGGCGGCGTTCGCCGAACCCGCCCCAGCGAGCGATCTTGCCGCCCAGGCGGGGTGGATCGACGCCTGCTACGGCGCGTCGACGGTCGAGGAGATCCTGGCTCGGCTCGGTGAGCAGGGGCAGGAGGCCAGGTCCGCGGCCAAGGAGATCGGGAGCAAGTCCCCGACCGCGCTCAAGGTGACCCTGCGCGCGCTGCGGCTCGCCGCCCGGCTGCCGACCCTCGAGGCGGCGCTCGACCAGGAGTTCCGGGTTTCCAGCGCCTGCCTGCATTCGCCCGACCTGGCGGAGGGCATCCGGGCGCAGATCATCGACAAGGACCGCAACCCGCACTGGACCCCGCAGCGGCTGGCGGACGTCGGCGACGACCTCGTCGCCGACTTCTTCGCGCCGCCTGCTGGACCCGAGCTCGGGCTTGGCCGCACCGAGGGGGGAACGCACCGGTGAACATTGGTGAGATCGACGAGGAGGCCACAGTCATGGAACTCGCCGATCGGCGAATCGCCTTTCTCGGCCTGGGCAACATGGGCCGGCCGATGGCGGTGAACCTCGTGCGGGCCGGTGCGTCGGTGACCGGGTTCGACCCGGTGCCGGCGGCGGTCGCGCGGGCCGCGAGCGCCTCCGTCGGCACCGCCGCGAGTGCGGCCGACGCCGCCCGGGGCGCCGACATCGTCATCACCATGCTGCCCAGCGGCCGCCACGTCCTGGACTGCTACCGGGACATCCTCCCCGCGGTCGGGCCGGGAACCCTGTTCATCGACTGCTCCACCATCGACGTCGCCGCCGCGCGGGCCGCCGCCGCCCTGGTGATCGAGGCGGACTGCCGCGCCATCGACGCGCCGGTCTCCGGCGGCGTGGTCGGCGCCGAGGCGGCGACCCTGACGTTCATGGTCGGGGGGGACCCGGCGTCCGTCGCCTCGGCCGAGCCGCTGCTGCGCGCGCTGGGTGCACGGGCGATCCACTGCGGAGCGTCCGGGGCCGGTCAGGCCGCCAAGATCTGCAACAACATGATTCTCGGCATTTCGATGATCGCGGTGAGCGAGGCGTTCGCGCTCGGCCAACGTCTCGGCCTCACCGACCAGGCCCTGTTCGACGTCGCGTCCACCGCGTCCGGGCAGTGCTGGGCCCTGACGACCAACTGTCCCGTCCCCGGGCCGGTGCCGACCAGCCCCGCCAACCGGGCCTACCGCGGCGGCTTCGCCTCCGGTCTGATGCTCAAGGATCTCCGGCTCGCCCGGTCGGCCGCCGATGCCGAAGGGGTGCGGACGGTGCTGGGGCGCACCGCCGCCGAGATCTACGCGGACTTCGTCCGCGTGGACGGTCCGGGCCGGGACTTTTCGGCCGTCATCACCGCCATCCGCGACGGCGCCGTGGGCGCCCGCCACGACGAGGAAACCGCGCATGAATGACGCGAACGGCACCGCTGGACCCGTCGACGTTGCCACCACCGGCGTGGCTGCTGCGACCACCGGGGTGGCTGCGACCACCGGCGTGGCTGTAACGACCGGCGTGCCCGAGAGCACCGGTTACGAGACCATCCTCGTCGATCGACCACGTCCCGGCGTCGCCCGGATCACTCTGAACCGGCCGAAGGCGCTGAACGCCCTCAACCTCCAGGTGATGGGGGAGGTCACCGCGGCCGCGGCGGAGCTGGACCGTGACCCGTCGGTCGGGGCGATCGTCCTCACCGGCTCGGCGAAGGCGTTCGCCGCCGGGGCGGACATCAAGGAGATGCAGCCGAAGAGCTTCAGCGACGTCTACGCGGCGGACTGGTTCGCGGGCTGGGACGCGCTGACTCGGGTGCGTACTCCGCTGATCGCCGCGGTCGCCGGGTACGCGCTGGGCGGCGGCTGCGAACTGGCGATGATGTGCGACGTGCTGCTCGCCGCGGACACCGCGAAGTTCGGCCAGCCGGAAATCACGCTCGGGGTGATTCCCGGCATGGGCGGCTCGCAGCGGCTGACCCGCGCGGTGGGCAAGGCGAAGGCGATGGACCTGTGTCTGACCGGCCGCACGATGGGCGCCGACGAGGCCGAGCGCGCCGGGCTCGTCTCGCGGATAGTTCCTGCCGCGGACCTGGTGGACGAGGCCCTGGGGGTGGCCGAGAAGATCGCCGGAATGTCGACGCCGGCGGCGGTGATGGTCACGGAGGCGGTCGACCGCGCCTTCGAGACGACGCTCACCGAGGGCGTTCTGTTCGAGCGCCGCCTGTTCCATTCCACCTTCGCGACCGCCGACCAGAAGGAGGGTATGGCCGCGTTCGTCGAGAAGCGACCACCGATCTTCCGTGACGTCTGACACNTTCCCGTTTCCGATGGGCTTGGCTGTGTGCTGGCACACGCCCTCGCCACGGCATTCGACCATCCGGACCTGCCGCGGTCGATACGAACCCGGCTTCTCTATATCCTGAACTCGGTAGCCAACGAGTGTTGGTCTTCACCGGCGGTGGTCCTGGCGCCGTCGGCGGCAGCGGAGGTGGATGGAATGAGTGGTGGCCCGCGGTTTCCCCCCCACGCACCGGTTGCGCCGGCGCATCGGCACGGGCACGTGCGGCTCGCGCAGTACGAACTCGGCGGCCATCTCGTCTGGGCCGCAACCGATGATGCCGGTGTCGTCGCCCTCGCCGGCAGTCGGGACGAACTCGAACGCGTGCTCGCGGAGTGAACGTGTGGAAGCGGCGCACCACCGTACCGACGGCTGTCACGCGACTACGGAGGCGGACACCTCGCGATTGATGTCCGCGCCCCCTCGCTCGCGAACGGCCGGTGGGTAGAGCCCGGCCAGGATATCGGCCACGAATGCGCGCCAGCGACGGGGGCGACCGGCCCGGCGCCAGCCCGCCAGCCCGCCCGCCAGGCAGGCAGGTCAGCGTCTTGTTCCGGTCCCGCGGGGCGAGCAGCCCGGTCAGGTACTCCCGGAACCCCCGCCGCTGCGCCATGCCGGTCGACGCCGGTCCCGGCGACCCGGCGAAGCCGCCCCCGGGTCGCCGGAGCTTTTTCGGTCCAAGCGGATTCTGGTCTGTGACTACCCGGGCAGATGGCGGTTTTGGCGAAGATTCATCACTCTCGCCGGTCGATGGTGCGGTATGTCGTGAGCCTCGCCACGATCATGATTCGTAGAATGTCGGGCTATGGACCGAAGAGTGCTTCTGTCGCTCCTGAGCATCGGTGCGGCGCAGGCCCTCCTCGGATGCTCGGCCGATAGCGCGCCCCAGGGCGCTGCGACCCATGATCCCGGCACCGCGTCCACCACGCCCACGGCGCCCACCACGCCCACGGCGTCCACCACGTCCACGGCGCCCGCCACGTCCACGGCGCCCACCGCGGCGGTCCCCGGAGCCGACGAAGGCCCCCTGCCGTTGTCCGCGCCGATTCCCTCTCCGCATCCGGGCCCTCCGGTCGTCGTCTCCCATGCGCCCGGCCGGACCCGGAGAATCGCCCTGACGATCGACGACGGCTATGACGCCACGACGGTCGCCGGTTACGTGGCGTTCGCCCAGCGCTCGAAGATCCCCATCACGTTCTCGCCGAACGGCGCCTACCGGGCGATCTGGGATCGTCACGCCGAGGCCCTGCGCCCGTTGGTCGAGACCGGCCAGCTGCAGATCGGCAATCACACCTGGACCCACAAGAACCTGCTGCACGAGACGGACGCCGCGATCCGCGCCGACATCGAGAAGAACGAACAGTGGATCCAGCAGACCTTCGGGATCACCAGCCGGCCCTGGTTCCGCCCGCCCTACGGCGCCCACAACCACCACGTCGACGGGCTCGCCGGCGAACTGGGGTACACCCGGATCCTGCTGTGGGACGGCAGCTTCGGCGACTCGACCCTGCTCACCCCACAACAGCTCATCGGGCTCGCCCAGCAGTACCTCCAGCCAGGAACGATCATGCTCGGTCACGCCAACCACCAGACCATCCTCGGCCTGTTCGACCAGATCGAGCAGTTGATCGAGCAGCGTCAGCTCGAGCCGGTCACCCTGGACACCATGTTCGGCACGTCCCGGGCCGTCGGCTGACCGCACACCGCACACCGCACACCGCCCCCGGCCGGCGGACTCCCGGCCGGCGAGCTCCGGCCGCCAGCCCCCGGCCCCGTCCTCGTCCTCATGCGGATGGAGCGTTGCCAGCCGTCATGCCGTGCCGGGTAGCCTGCGCTCATGCCCGAGTCGGTCTTCCCTGATTCCTCGCGCCGTCGCTTCCTCGCCGGGGCCGGCGCGGTGGTCGCGGCCACGGGGTTGGCGGCCTGCGCCGCCGACGGATCCACCCCCGCCGGGCCGTCGCCGTCGCCATCCGTCACGGCCGCCGGCGGCACGTCGGCCGCGACCGCGTCGGCCGCGACCGCGGCGGCTGCGGATCCCAGCGGCCCGGGGCTGGTCCCGGGGGGCAGCGCGGTGGCGGTGACGAACGGACCGCGGGATCGACCCCGGGTCGCCCTCACCTTCCACCTCGGCCCGCACCAGACCGGCCAGGACCTCTCCCTGGCCCATCAGCTCCTCGCCGACGCCACCCGACTCGCCGTGCCGATCACGGTGTTCGCCGTCGGACGATGGCTGGACGAGCACCAGGATCTCGTCCCGGCCATCCTGGGGGGCGGCAACGAACTGGCCAATCACACCTACACCCACCCGACACTGACCGCGCTCCCGGCCGACCAGGTCGCCGCCGAGATCACGGGCTGCCGGGACGTACTGGCTCGCCTCGCGCCGACCCAGGGCCGCTACTTCCGACCCTCCGGCACGAGCACCGCCACCCCGTTGATCCTCACCGAGGCCGGCGCCGCCGGGTACCGCACGGTCGTCGACTTCGACGTCGACCCGCTGGACTACACCTCCCCGGGAACCGACGCCGTCGTCGCACGGGTACGGGCCGGCACCCGACCGGGCTCCATCGTGAGCATGCATTTCGGCTACCCGGGCACCGTCGCCGCGTTTCCCCGTATCGTCGCGAACCTCCACACGGCCGGCCTTACCCCGGTGGCAGTCCACGACCTGCTCACCTGACGGGTCTCCCGCCGCCGTCCTCTGTTCCGGCGGGCCATCATGATCGTCTTTTTGGGGTCGTGCGCGTCAGGTCGGGGGTCGGACACCCGATACCGTGATCCGGATCAAACGGCCCCTCCGTGGACGTTTTACAGCAGAATCTGCTCTTGGCGGGACTGTCCGGGGAACGGGCGCAGACACAGCACCTGCCGAGGAGTCCATGCACGAGTGTCTCCTTGCCGGGTAGGGGTGGACGTTGGGATCGCTGGTCGTCATCGGGAAGTGGTTCATCCTGTCGTTGGCCGCGCTTGCGCTGCTGTCCTGGGCGGGCTGCGTGCTGCTGGCCCGGCGGGGCCGGCTGGTGACGGCGGCGATGGCGGGGTTGTCGGTGGTGCTGACGCTGGCGACGGTGGCGGATCTGGTCAACGCCCATTACAGCTACCTGCCCCGGGTCGACGACGTCATCGGCATTCGGTCGTGGCCGACGGCGTCGGTGCGCGAGGCCGCGACGCCGGCACCGCCGCGGCCGCACCCGAACGGGTCGGTCATCGATCTGCCGGTCACCGGGGTCCGTAGCGGTTTCGGTGTCCGGGAGGCGATGGTCTACCTGCCTCCGCAGTACTTCACCGAGCCGCAGGCCCGCTTCCCGGTGGTCTACCTGATGCACGGTTCGCCGGGCGCCCCGGTCGACTGGTACCGGGCGAACCGGGCGGCGGAGATCGGCGCGCTGCTCGCCGGTGAGGGCCGGCCCGCGATCTTCGTCGCCCCCCGGCTGAGCCACGGCTGGCTCGATGACAGCGAGTGCGTCGACCGGCCCAGTGAGCACATCGAGACCTATCTGGTCGACGACGTCATCCCCACGGTCGACGCCCGCCTGCGCGCGATCCCGGACCGGGCCGACCGGATCTTCGCCGGGATGTCCGCGGGCGGCTACTGTGCGCTGAACCTCGGGCTGCGCCACCGTGATCTCGTCGCGACGATCGTGGACATGTCCGGGATGGACAAGCCCACGCACGACGGAGGGATGGCCGGCCTGTTCGGGAACCGGCCCGATCTTGCGCTCGTCGCCGCGTCCAACACCCCGGCGCTCTACGCGCCGACCCTGCCGCCGTACCCGCCGATGCGGGTCTGGATGGACAGCGGGCGCAGTGATCGCGAGGCGCTGTCGGACACTCGGAACATGGCGGCGACGCTGTCGCGGCGCCCGGGTTTCGACGTCGTCCTGCGGCTGCGGCCGGGGAGTCACGACTTCAGCGTGTGGCGACCGGCCCTCCGCGACAGTCTGCAGTGGGCGGTACCACTGAGCGGTACCACCCCCGCCCTCGCGACGTCCACTGCCAGCGGCCCGCGGCCTTTCCCGCACGCGCTCGTTCGCCGGAATCATCCCCGCGCCGGCAGAACCACGTAGCGGGGCGGCCGGGGCAGACGGGCAGCCGTGCCGCGCCCCACCGCTGCCCACGCCTTGTTCTCGGCGTACATCGTCCAGGTGCTCGGCCTTTTCATGATCACACCCGTGCTCCTGGCGTGTGGTCGGCCCGTCGAACTGGTCCGGTCTGTCGCGTCGGATCGATTGCGCCGGATCGGGGGCCGACTCACCCGGGTGCGACTGCTACGCGGCGCGGTCAGCCCGATTGTCGGCGCTCTGCTGGTGCCGGTCGTCACCCCCCTCGTCGTGTTCACCGGGATCTCCGGAGCGAGCTTGCGAAGCGAGCCGATCTATCACGCTCTGCAGGTCGCACTGCTGGCGCTGGGTTTTCTCGTCGCGGTGCCGCTGATCGAAGGATCGGCACAGGTGACCGGGATCGCCGCGGCAGCCGCGCTTTTCATCGGTTTCCTGGCGCTGTTGCTGGACAGCCTTCCGGGCGGAGTGCTGACGTTTCGCACCCACCTCCTGGCGCCTGTCCGCTACCTTGCTCTGCATCGTTCCTGGGGGCCGTCGCCGCTGACCGATCAGCACACGGCTGGTGCGATCCTGTGGAGTGTCGGCGAGGTGGCGGACCTGCCTTTCGTCGCCGTGCTGATGGTGCGCTGGATGCGGGTGGACGAGCGGGAGGCCCGCGAGGCGGACCGGTTGCTGGACGAGGCCGAAGGGGGCGCGACGCGCATGCGGCCATGGTGGGAGACGGATCCCCGCCCGCCCCGGTGAGCGATCGGGCCGCACCTTTCCGTGTCGTCGCGACCCCCGGCCCGCCCCGCCGATCGTGGACGAGAGCTCGGCCCGACCCCTGGCGACCTCATGACCTGGCTGGCGGATGCGCGGGTCTGCTTCGTCCGCCGGGCGCCGACCGCTGTACAGGACGCCTGATGTGAGGACCATGTGAAGAACCCCGGACAGCCAGTTCTTGGGCGACGGATGAGGGTCGGAGGGAAATTCCGCGTATTGCACGGGATTTCTTACCCGGGGATTTTCTCGGGCGTTGACGATCGGCCATCCGGGCGGGCTAGCAATACGGAGCGCGCCGGTATGGTCCGGTGCGTTCGAGGAGGAATTCGTGTTCCGTTCTCCCACCCGACGGGCAGTCGGGATGGCGGCGTCCGGGCCGGCCCTGTCCGCACTGGCCCTGTCCGCACTGGCCCTGTCCGGAGTGGTGGCGGTCTCGGCCGCCACGCCCGCGGTGGCCGGGTCACCCGAGCACACCCGGTCCCCGGCCCGGCACGTCCTGCTGCTGTCCGTGGACGGACTTCACCAGGCGGATCTCAGTGCGTACGTCCGTACGCATCCGGGTTCGGCGCTGGCCGGGCTGGTCGGCGCCGGTGTCTCGTACACCCACGCGTCGACCCCGGTGCCGTCCGACTCGTTCCCCGGGCTGATCGCCCAGGTGACGGGCGGCAGTCCGGCGACCACGGGCATCTACTACGACGACACCTTCAACCACAGCCTGCTGCCCGCCGGCACGACGTCCTGCGCCGGGGTGAAGCCGGGCGCCGAGGTCGCGTTCACCGAGGCCGCCGACCGCGACCAGAGCTCCCTCGACGCGGGGCAGGGTCTCGCCGGGCTGCCCGGCAGCATCCTGTCCCTGACCGGGTCGCCCCAGTCGCTGCTTGACCCGAAGACGCTGCCGGTCGACCCGAAGACCTGCAAGCCGGTCTACCCGCACTCCTACCTCACGGCGAACACCGTCTTCGAGGTGGCACGCGCCCACGGGCTGGGCACCGCCTGGTCGGACAAGCACCCCGCCTACGAGATCCTCAACGGCCCGTCGGGCACCGGCGTCCAGGACCTGTTCACCCCTGAGATCAACAGCACCGCCCTCGGCTACCCCGGCGGCGACTGGACGAAGGACAACGCGGCCACCCAGCAGTACGACGCGTACAAGGTGACCGCGGTCCGCAACGAGATCGACGGATACGACCACGGCCGCACCCACCGGGTCCCGACCCCGGCGATCTTCGGACTGAACTTCCAGTCGGTCTCCACCGCGCAGAAGCTGCCCAGCTCGGACGGGCTGACCGGCGGCTACCTGCCGGGCGGCACCGAGCCGGGGCCGCTGCTGGCCCGCGCACTCGACTTCGTCGACCACCAGGTCGGCGCCCTGGTCGCCGAACTGAGGCAGACCGGTCAGGCGGACAGCACCGCGATCATCCTGTCGGCCAAGCACGGCCAGTCGCCGACGGACCCGAACGCGCTGACCCGCATCGACGACGGCGCCGTCAGCAAGGCGCTGAACGCGGCCTGGGCGACGGCGCACCCCGGCGCGGCCGACCTGGTCGCCTTCTCCACGGACGACGACATCCTGCAGCTGTGGCTGAGCGACCGGTCGCAGGCCGCCGCCGACTTCGCCCGGGCCTTCCTGCTCTCCCACGACGCCACCGGCAACACGATCAGCGGCGCCAGCCGCACGCTGCCCGCCTCCGGGCTCACCACGGCGTACGCCGGCGCCGGCGCCGCCCGCTTCTTCGGTGTCCCGGCGAGTGACGCCCGCCATCCCGATGTCGTCGGCATCGTCGCGCACGGCGTGGTCTACACCGGCGGCACGAGCAAGATCGCCGAGCACGGCGGCGCCGACCCGCAGGACCGCAACGTCCCGCTCGTCGTCTCCGGTGCCGGCGCCCACGCGGGTCGGATCGACCCGGCTCCGGTCGAGACCACCTCGATCGCCCCGACCATTCTCACGCTGCTCGGGCTCAACCCGAACGAGCTGAGCGCCGTCCGCACCGAGCACACCCGAACCCTGAACGTCGCGCCGGCCACCCACTAGCCTCGCGCGGGCACCGCGGACACCAGACAAGCCGCCCTGTCCCCGTCCCCGCGCGGGGACGGGGACAGGGCGGCGGCTTCGGATCCTCGCCGGACCGTCCGATCGATGCTGGCGCAGGGAAGATACGGACGCCGCCACGGCGCGGGAACTCGGGCTGCTGCGATGATTCCCAGGCATACCCGACCGTGGAAGGGGAGGGCACCGTGCACGATCGGTCTCTGACGATGGGCGATCACGCCTTCCTGGCCTTCACCCGCCGTTTCCCCGGCGAGTTCCTCGACATCGGTGTGCTGTTGTACGTCGGCGGGCCGCCGCTGGACCTCGCCGGTCTGCGGGCGCACGTCGCGGACCGGCTTCGTGCGGCGCCACGTCTCACCGAACGACTCCAGTCCGTCGCGTCGCCTGCTCAGGACAGCCACGGCCGCGGGGCGAAGGCCGAGCAGGCCTCGCCCCGGTGGGCCTCGCGTGGCGACGTCAACGTGGACGATCATGTGGTCGTCACCGCTGTCCCGGAGGGGTCGGGCGACGAGGGCCTGCGTCGCACGATCGATCGGCTCGCCACCCGGCCCGTCGACCTCGGTCGACCGCCGTGGATGCTTCACCTCCTGCGCGGGCACTCCGTCCCCGGCACCCTGGTGCTCTATCGGGCGAGTCATGTGCACCAGGACGGCGGGGCCCTCTACCGGGCGTTACACCTGCTGTTCGGTGAGGGGGACGAGACGGCCCTGGCCCTGCCGCCGGCGTTTCCCGTCCCCCGGACGGGGGACTACCTGCGCCTCGCCGGTCGCAACCTGCGGGGGCTGGCACCCACCCGGGCCCTGGCGGCCTGGGGTGGGCCGGCCCGCGGACCGGCCCGCCACACCTGGGTGACGACGGAACTCGACGCGCTGCGGCGGATCGCCCGACGGCATGCGGTCACAATCAACGACGTCTATCTCGCGGCCCTCGCCGGCGCGCTGCGGCAGTGGTCGCTGCCGGAATGGCGCCGGCCGCATCGGCCCATCCACGCGCTGATGCCCATCAGCATCCGGACCAGCGCCGAACAGGAGCTGATGTCCAACTTCACCACCGGGGTCCGCCTCGCCCTGCCCTGCGGCGAACCGGATCCCGGCCGGCGGCTCGTCCGCGTCGCCGCGCTCACGCGCCGGTTGAAGCGGGGCGGTGGCCTGGGCGTGGTCGAGCGCCGGCATCTCGCCCTCGCCGAGCTGTCGCCCGGTGCCTCGCAGCGTTTCCTCGCCCACGTCGCAAGCTCGGGCGCGCGCACCCGCGAGGTCGCTCTCGTCGCCTCCAACCCGGGGAGCCTGCGCTGCCGGTTGGCCGTCGCGGGGCGGCCGGTGACCGGACTGGTTGGGCTGCCTCCGCTCTTCGTCGGCCGCCAGCACCTCTCCGTGGGCCTGTTCGGCTACGGCGAGCATGCCCGTGTCACGTTCACGGCGAGCGCGAGCGTGCCCCGCCAGGAGACGCTGGCGGACCTGTGGCTGGCCGAACTGGGGGAGCTCGCGGAGCTGGCGGCCCGCGGCTCGCGCCGGTGACGCTGATCCTCCGGCCGGCGCCCCGGGCGCTACGTCGGTTCGGCCTTCCCGGTCAAGATCGATCCCGCTCGGCTGTGGCGAGCGCCGCACAGCGAAGAGCGAGCGCCGCACAGCGAACCTGCACCCGCGACGGATCCGCTCAGCCCTGCCCGAAGTAGTGGCCCTGCTCCAGGTCCTCGATGAGTCCCGGATGCGCCGGCTCCCACCCGAGCACCTTTCGTGTCACCTCGCTGGAGGTCGGGTTGTCCACCCCCACGAACGCGCCGAGGAAGGAGAAGCGCTCGCCGGCGTCCGAGGCGGAGACGCTGGTCACGGGCAGGCCGGTCCCGCGGCCGATGGCGGCCGCGATGTCACGGAAGGGGATGCCCTCGTCGGCGACCGCGTGGAGCCGGCTCCCGGCCGGGGCGCCCTCCAGCGCCAGCAGGTACACCCGCGCCGCGTCGAGCGTGTGCACCGAAGGCCACCGGTTGGCCCCGTCCCCCACGTACGCCGACACGCCGGCCTGCCGGGCGACGCCGATCAGGATGTGCGCGAAGCCGTGGTGATCGAGCGAGCTGTGCACGATCGGAGGTAGCCGGACGATCGACGACCNCACGCCGCGTTCGGCCAGCCCGATCACGAAGTTCTCGGCGTCGACCCGCGGACCGCCGGGAGCGAAATCGGCCTCGGTGCCCGGCCGTCCGGTGATGCCCGCGAGGGTGAGCATGAGCGTGCCGGAGGAGGTGACGAGCGGCTTGCCCGTCCCTTCGAGGGCCGAGGCGAGCGCCTTGATGGCGGCGAAGTCGGCGGCGATCGCGGCGGGGAAGTCGCCGGACCCCATCAGGTCGTGCTTGAAGGCGAGGTGGATGACGCCGTCGGCCGCCCCGGCGGCCTCGCGCAGCCCGTCGAGATCGTCCAGGTCGCCGCGCCGGACCTCGGCGCCTGCGGCCGCGAGCGCCTCGGCCGAGCTGTCCGAACGCGCCAGCCCCACGACCTGATGGCCTGCCTGCAGCAGCTCGGGCACGACCGCCGAGCCGATGTGTCCGGACGCGCCAGTCACGAAAACACGCATGGGAACCCTCCCGGAACGCTGATGTCACCTGGTGCCATCACCCTAACATGGCCATGACACCAGGTGTCATCGCTAGTCTGGTCGCATGGGCAGATGGCAGCCGGATGCGCAGGTGCGGCTGCAGGAGGCGGCCCTGGCCCTCTACGGCGAGCGCGGGTACGAGGAGACGACCGTCGCGGAGATCGCGGAACGCGCGGGGCTGACGAAGCGAACGTTCTTCCGGTACTTCACGGACAAGCGTGAGGTGCTGTTTCGGGGCTCGGAGCTACTGGAGCAGCAGATGGTGGCCGCCATCGAGGCCGCCCCCGCGTCCGCCTCGGCTCTCGGCCTGATCGGCGCGGCGCTGGACGCCGCCGCCATCCGGTTCGAAGAGGTCCGTGAGTTCGCCGGCCCGCGGCACCGGATCATCGCCTCCAGTCACGAGCTGCAGGAACGCGAGCTGATCAAGGCCGCGTCACTGGCCGCCGCCATGGCGGGGGCGCTGCGCGCCCGGGGGCTCGGCGACACCACCGCCGCCCTCGCCGCCCGCACGGGGACGACCATCATGCACGTCGCCTTCGAGCAATGGGTCGAGGACCCGGACCAGACGCCGTTCCAGCGGATCGCCAGGGATGTTCTGGCGCAGCTCCGGGAGATCGCCTCGACCGGATAGTGCAAAGCCTCGCCTCCACAGGAAGAATGGCGACTTCCTGTCACTCTCAATGTATAGCACACTGGGGGGCTTGCGGCAAGACCCGGGTCGTGCCGCAGAATCGCCGGCGAAGCCAGAACCTGTGGAATTCAGGGATTCGCGACGTGCGTGTGTTCGCGTGTGTGCGCGACCGGACCGGACCGTGCGGAGCCGCTGGCCGAAATGCAATCTCAATGAATGGGCGGTTCATGATTGACGTGATCATTGTCGGCGGCGGACCGACCGGTTTGATGCTGGCCGGCGAGTTGCGGCTGCACGGCGTGCACGCGCTCGTGGTGGACAGCGAGGCGGCGCCGACCGGGCACGCCCGCGCGCTGGGTCTGCACGTGCGCAGCATCGAGGTGCTGGACCAGCGCGGTCTGCTGGAGCGGTTCCTCGCGCTCGGCAAGCAGTACGCGGTCGGCGGTTTCTTCGCCGGCATCACCAGGCCGTGGCCGGACCGGCTGGACACCGCACATTCGTACATCCTCGGCATCCCGCAGAACAGCACCGAGCGTCTGCTGACCGAGCGCGCCACCGAGCTCGGCGCCGAGATCCGGCGCGGCACCGCACTGGTCGGACTGAGCCAGGACGAACACGAGGTGACCGCCGCGCTGGCCGACGGCACTCGGCTGCGCTCGCGCTACCTCGTCGGCTGCGACGGTGGACGCAGCACGGTGCGCAAGCTGCTCGGCGTCGGCTTCCCCGGCGAGCCGACCAGGGTCGAGACGCTGCTGGGCGAGGTGGAGGTGACCGTGCCGCCGGAGACGCTGGCCGCCGTGGTGGCCGACGTCCGCAGGACCCATGTGCGGTTCGGTGCCATTCCCATCGGCGACGGGGTGTACCGCATCATCGTGCCCGCCGAGGGGGTGGCCGAGAACCGCTCGGTCCCGCCGACCCTCGAGGAGTTCAGGCAGCGGGTGCGGGTGTTCGCCGGCACCGACTTCGGCGCGCACGCACCGCGCTGGCTCTCCCGCTTCGGCGATGCCACCCGGCAGGCCGAGAGCTATCGAACCGGCCGGGTGCTGCTGGCCGGCGACGCGGCGCACATCCACCCGCCGATGGGCGGCCAGGGCCTCAACCTCGGGATCCAGGACGCCTTCAACCTCGGCTGGAAACTGGCCGCCGAGATCGGCGGCTGGGCCCCGGAGGGGCTGCTGGACAGCTACCACACCGAACGGCACCCGGTCGCCGCCGACGTGCTGGACAACACCCGCGCACAGGCCGTGCTGCTGTCCCCCGAGCCGGGTCCGGCATCAGTGCGCCGGCTGGTGTCGGAACTGATGGATTTCGACGAGGTGAATCGATATCTGATCGAAAAGATCACTGCGATCGGGATCCGCTACGACTTCGGCGACGAGCATCCGCTCGTCGGCCGCCGGCTGCGGGATGTCGGGCTGAAGCGGGGTCGCCTCTACGGGCTGATGCACGGCGGCCGCGGACTGCTGCTCGACCAGACCGGCCGGCTTTCGGCGGCGGGGTGGGCAGATCGGGTCGACCACGTCGTCGACGTCAGCGGGGAACTGGACGTGCCCGCGGCGCTGCTGCGGCCGGACGGCCATGTGGCGTGGGTCGGTGACGATCAGCAGGATCTGCTCGACCAGCTCCCTCGGTGGTTCGGCGCCGCCGTGCCGCGGGACGCGTGGGTTGAGCCGCCCCCCGCTGGCCGGTGACCGGCCAGCGGGGGAGCGGTTCGAAGGTGCGTCAGCGCGGAAGCGACTTGTAGAAGACCAGGCCGTTGCCCTTGTTGTCGTACACCACGGCGCGGCGCTCGTGAGCGTCGTCGTAGGGGCCCTTCACGATGGCGCCGCCGTTCTCCTCGATCGCCTTGGCTGCGCCGTCGACGTCGTCGGTCTTGATGCCCACGACGACCTGGCCGGGTATGGGATGATCGACCGCGGTGGCCAGGGCGATGGTCACGGAGCCGCCGTCGAGAGCCGCGTAGTGGGCACCGTCGCGGAACTTCAGCGGGAAGCCGAGGGTCTCGGTGTAGAACTTGATCGATTCCTCGAGATCGTCCGTCGACAGGACGATCATCCGTACCTGCTGGTCGCTCATGGGTGCCTCCTAGGACCGGATCGGTTCGGCGACCCGCACCGGCGTGGCGCAGAACCGGTGGGTTCGCGGGTTCCGCGAGAGTCGGTACATCAACAACCTAGACCCTGACGGCCGTCGTGGAGCCGGAGTCGCGGGGCGCGTCCAGCACCCCGAGGGTGGCCCGATCATCGTCCCTGGCAGCGCCTCGCTGAACCACGGACTCTTCGACGCGGGCCTGATCGACCGCTATCACCCGCTCGTCTTCCCGCTGTTGCTCGGCGCGGGCAAGCGGCTGTTCAGCACCACGGACCAGGACACCCGGAAGCTGACGCTGGTCGAACACGGCGTCTACGCCAACGGCCTGCGGAAGAACGGCTTCGCCATGCCGCGGCGGGGTCTCGGCGCCGGCCGCGGGGCTGGTCGGCGAGGGGCGTTCCCTTGACAGGAGGCGCGACTGACTACAAGCTGGCAAAGTCTTAGCTAAACCTAACCTTATCTACGCGTGTGCCTACCTTATCGGCGCGGGCCGCCGGTGATCGGTGACTGCACGGGTTCCGCCCCGGGGACACACCCGACCCGTGGCTCCGCGCGGCATCGGACCGCCGCCCCGGTGCACCGAGCACAGATGGGAATGGTTGTGAGCCTGCGCTCTGAGGAACCTGTGCCGCCGGCCGGCTCGACCGAGCCGCCGACGACGCTCGAAGGCTGCAACGACGGCACCCTGCCCGCGCTGACCACGACCGTCGCCGATCTGTTCACCGCCCAGGTGCGACGCTCGCCGGACGCGGCCGCTCTCGTCGCCCCCGGAGTGCGGTTGACCTACGCCGAGCTCGGCGCCCGGGTGTTCCAGCTCGCCCGGGCGTTGCGGGCCCGCGGTCTCGGGCCGGAGGACGTTGTCGGCATCCGGCTGATCCGATCCGCGGAGATGGTCGTCGCGGTGCTGGCGGCCATGGTCGCGGGCGGGGCGTTCGTTCCGGTCGAGCCGGCCTGGCCCGAGCAGCGTCGCCGGCGGGTGTTGGCCGACGCGCGGGCCCGGCTGATCGTGACCGGCCCGGAGGCGCCGGCGCCGGCCGGCGGGCTGGTGGACGGGGTGTCGGCCGTGCCGGTCGAGCTGGGCGCCTGGGCCTGGGGCGCCGAATCGTCCGAGCCGCTCGACCTGCCGATCCTGCCCGCGGGGCTGGCATATGTGATCTTCACGTCCGGCTCGACCGGGACCCCCAAGGGGGCGATGATCCGGCACGACGCGATAGCCGAACGGCTGCGCTGGCAGGTGAGGGATCTGTTCGCCTTCGGCGCGGACGATGCGTCCCTGTTCAAGGCGCCGTTGTCGTTCGACATCTCGATCAACGAGATTCTGCTGCCGCTCGTCTGCGGCGGCCGGGTGGTCGTCGCGGAACCGGACGGTGAGCTGGATCCGGGATACCTGCTCAAGCTCATCGAGGGGGAGCGGGTCACCTTCGTCTACCTGGTGTCGTCGATGCTGGACATTCTGCTGGAGGCGGCGGAGGGGACGCCCGCGCTCAGCTCGCTGCGGCATGTGTGGTGCGGTGGCGAGGTGCTGACCCCCGCGCTTTTCGCGCGTTTCCGCGCTCAGGTCGACACCGCGCTCTACCACGGGTATGGCCCGGCCGAGACGACGATCGGTGTCTCGCACGTCATCTATCGGGACAGCGCCGAGCGTCTCGCCGCCTCGATCGGCCGACCCAATCCGCACACCCAGCTCCACGTCCTCGACGACGCGCTGACCCCCGTGCCCTCCGGCGCGGTCGGCGAGCTGTACG
Source organism: Frankia sp. ACN1ag (assembly GCF_001414035.1). Lineage (NCBI taxonomy): Bacteria > Bacillati > Actinomycetota > Actinomycetes > Frankiales > Frankiaceae > Frankia > Frankia sp. ACN1ag. Next base: position 69,990 of record NZ_LJPA01000023.1, read on the forward strand.
TGGCCGGTTTTCTGCTCGGCCGCGGTTACGTGCACAACGGGGCGCTGACCGCGTCGCGTTTCGTCGCCAACCCGTTTGCCGGTGACGGCGCGCGGATGTACCGGACCGGTGACCTCGCCCGCTGGAACAGCGCCGGCTGGCTGGAGTTCGTGGGCCGCGCCGACAACCAGGTGAAGATCCGCGGCATGCGGCTGGAGCTGGAGGAGGTCGAGGCGGCGCTGGCCGAGCACCCCCGGGTACGGCGGGCGGCGGTCGTGCTGTCCCGGGACGTCGCCGCGCCCCGCCTGCTCGCCTTCGTCGTGCCCGCCGTCGCCGTCGCCGAGGCCGTGGTCGCCGAGGCCGTGGTCGCCGAGGCCGAGCGGGCCGGGGGCGGGACGTTCGCCGACGAGGTGCTGGCCTGGTGCGCCGAGCTGCTGCCCCGGTACATGGTGCCGAGTGCCGTGACCGTGGTCGACACGCTCCCCGTCACCGCCGGCGGGAAGGTGGACCGCCGGGCACTGACGGTGTCGCCACCCTCGACCACCGACCGACTCCCAGCGCCTCACGGACTTACCGGCGCGGCGGGCTCCTGATCGTCGCGGCGCAACCGCCAGCCGCGCGCGCGTTCGCGTTCACGCCAGAACGCGGCGTACCGGCCGTCCCGGGCCAGCAGCTCGTCGTGCCGGCCGCACTCGACGACCCGGCCGCCGTCGAGGACGGCGATCTGGTCGGCTCGGACGATCGTGTCCAGCCGGTGCGCGATGATCAGGACAGTGCGGTCGGCGGCGAGCTCGGCCAGGGCGGCGTGTACGGCGGTCTCGTTCTCGGTGTCGAGGGAGGCCGTGGCTTCGTCGAGGAGCACGATCGGCGCGTCCTTGCACAGGGCCCGGGCGATGGCGACGCGTTGGCGTTCGCCGCCGGACAGCAGTCGGCCGCCCTCGCCGACGCGGCTGGCCCAGCCGTCCGGCAGCCGGGCGACGATCGCGTCAACCCGCGCGCGGCACGCCGCGTCGCGGACCTGCTCCGGGGTCGCGTCGGGGTTGCCGAAGCGGATGTTGTCCTCGACGGTGCCGTCGAGCAGGTAGACGTCCTGGAACACGAGCGCGATGTGGTTGAGCAGGTCGCGGCTGGTGAGGTCGCGGACGTCCACCCCGCCGATGCGCACCGAGCCGGAGCCGACGTCGTGGAAGCGGGCGATCAGCTTGGTGACGGTCGTCTTCCCCCCGCCGGAGGGGCCGACGAGCGCGGTGGTGCGCCCGGCCGGGATCGTCAGCGTCAGGCCGCTCAGCACCTCGGGACTCGTCCCCTCCTCGGGATCCGTCGCCTCGAGGCTCGGGCCGTGGGGGCTGCCGGGATAGGCGAAGTGGACGTCGGTGAGCTCGATCCCGCCCTGGTCGATCCGGCGGCCGGTCACGGGTTCCGGGAGCGGTTCGACCGCCAGGAGTTCGTCGATCCGCTGGGCGGAGGCCTGCGCGGAACGCACCGCGGCGCTGAGGCCGACCAGGGCGTCAAGCGGGCGGAGCAGGCTGATGCCCAGCACGACGAGGACGATCATCCGGGTCGGGCTGAGGTGATGGTGCGTGACCAGCGCGAGGCCGGCGAGGAACAGGGCCGTGAAGGCGAGCTGGATACCGAGCGCGCCGAGATACTCGCCCGGCAGGGAGCCGACGATCTCGCGCCGGGCGGCGCGGTGCTGGGCGGCCAGCGCCTCGTCCAGCGCGGCCCGGCCGGCGGCGGTGCTGCCGGTGGCCCGCAGCGTCGGCTGGGCGCCGGCGAACTCGACCAGCCGGCTGCCGGCCTCGACGGTCGCGGCGTGGTTGGCCGCCTCGGTGCGTTCGGTGAGGCGGCTGCCGATCGAGACGGCGACGAGCACGATCGGGACGGCGAGCAGCGCGGCGAGCCCCAGCCGCCAGTCGAAGCCGAGCATGAACACCCCGATCGTGACCGGGGTCAGGACCGCGCCGATCAGGGCCTCGGCGAGGAAGACGGTGGTGGCGACCCGTGCGACGTCCCCGATGATCAGCTGTGGGACCTGGCTGGCCGACGGACCGTCGAACCAGCCCAACGGCAAGGTCAGAAGCTTGTCACCGAGTCGTGCGTAGAGCGCGCGCCGCCAGGCCGAGGACAGCCGCAACGCCCGCGATCCCAGGTAGTAGTGCGCGCACCAGCCGGCCGCCGCCGCGGCGGTGAGCGGGATGAGCCACCAGGCCGCAGTGGCCGGGTGGCCGTCGATCAGGGCGGTCAGCAGCGGGACGAGCACTCCGAAGGCGACGCCCTCGCTGACGGCGTAGCCGGTCACGGCCGCCAGGTACCGGCCCAGCGGCCGGTGCTGGTCGGCCGGGACGAGGCCGCGCAGGTGCGCGGTCACGCCCGACCGCCCTGCTGGGCCCGCCAGAGCCGGGCGTAGCGTCCGTCGGTGGCGAGCAGCTCGTCATGGCGGCCGTGCTCGACCAGCCGGCCGTCGTCGAGGACCAGGATCTGGTCGGCCTCGGTGACCGTGTACAGGCGATGTGCGATCACGAGCAGGGTCCGGCCCGCGGCCAGCTCGGCCAGCGCGTCCTGGATCGCGGCCTCCGAGTCGGGGTCGGCGAACGCGGTGGCCTCGTCGAGGAGCACGATCGGCGTCCCGGCCAGCAGGGTGCGGGCGATCGCGACCCGCTGCGCCTCCCCGCCGGAGAGGTGCGCGTCCTCGCCGACCACCGAGTCGTAGCCGCGCGGCAGTGCGAGGATGCGGTCGTCGACGGCCGCCGCGCGGGCGGCGGCGCGCACCGCCTCGTCGGACGCCTCGGGAACGGCCAGGGCGATGTTGTCGCGGATCGAGCGGCGCAGCAGGACGACGTCCTGCAGCAGGAACGCGACATTGCGGTACAGCTCGTCCCGGTCGATGTCGCGCAGGTCGACCCCGCCCAGCCGGATGGCGCCACCGGTGACGTCGGCGAAGCGGGCCAGCAGCATCGCCAGCGTCGACTTCCCGGCCCCGGACGGGCCGACCAGTGCCGTCACCGTGCCCGGCCGGAGCGTCGCGCTGACGCCGCGCAGGACACCGGGGCCGTCCGGGTAGCGGAAGTGGACGTCGTCGAGTTCCACCGTCAGTGGGGTGCCCACCGGGCGGGCGCGGGCGGGCTCGAGAACGGGCTGGCGGGGTTCGCGCAGCAGGTCGCCGATGCGGACCGCCGCGTCCCGGGAGCGTTCCCGCAGGTCCTGGGCCAGGTAGATCGGGGTGATCTGGTCGAACAGCCCGACCCCGAGGAGGGCGAAGGCCACGAGGTCCACCGGATCGCTCCACCCGGCGGCAACCAGCCCGGTGCCGACGGCAGCGACCGCGAACAGGATGGTCGCCGGGGCCACCGTCGCCCGGGCCACCCCGCGGGGCCGCAGGAAGATGCGCTGGGCCTGCTCGTCGGCATCGACATACTCGGCCGCGGCGGCGGTGAACCGGGGCGCGCCCCGGCCGCGGGCGAACGCCTTGACGACGCTGATGCCCCGGACTGTCTCGAGCACGGCCGCGGTCAGCTCGTTGTTGGCCGCGGCGATCCGGCTGACCTGATCGGTCGCCCGGACCGCGAGCCGCATGCGGATCGCCTGGGCCGCGGCGACGAGCGCCACCGTGACCAGTGCCAAGGGCCAGTCGACCCAGAGGAGGTAGCCGACCACCACCGCCGGGCCGGCCACCGCCGAAGCCAGGTCGCCGCGAGCGTGGGCCACCGCGTGATGCAGCGTCGCCACGTCGTCCTGCACCGTCGCGCGCATCCGGGCCGAGACCCCGCCGGCGAACCAGCTCAGCGGCAGCGCGCTCACCTGCTCGGTCAGGCGCCGACGCAGCAGGTAGGCGAGGTCCGCGTCGGCGAGATGACTGAGCAGGCCCGCCGCGGCGTAGAGCGCGAAGCGCGCCACGAGCAGGCCGACCGCGAGCCAGGCCAGCGGCCACACCGACTGCCCCGGCCCGCTCAGCAGCCGGCGCGCGATCTCCACCAGCGCGACTGCCGGGGCGATCGCCAGCACCGTGGCCAGAGCCTGCAGTGCGGCCGCCAGCGTGATGCGACCGCCGACGGGACGTCGCAACTCGGCCAGGTCGAGCGCGGCGCTGCCGGTCGCCATCAGGTGGAGTGGGCCCACGGCGCGGCCGGAGCCCCCCTCGACGAGTGGGACGTGGCGGGTCGCGGCACTAGATCACTCCTCCCAACCGACCTCGAGGCACTAGGTAGGAAAGGTTAACCTAATCCACCGGATGCGGGAAGGCGGATGGGTACCTGGCGGACCCGGTGGTCCTGCCGTCGGGGCCCGCCTACGGAGCCTGGTCGCCCTGTCCATGGGTTGACGAGTTCGGTCAACTTAGGTTAGCTATACCTAACATTCTGGACAAGCAATCTGCCTGCTGTTTCCGACCATGCGGGCACGCCGCGGCACGCGGATGATCGCCACAATCGAGAAAGTTGTGCTGGTGCGAAAAAGACTGAAGCTGTTGGCTGCGGTGTTCATGGCCGTCGCGGCGCTGGTCGTTGCGGCCGGCTGCGGCAGCGGCGGCGGTGGCGACGACGGCGGTGGCGACGACGGCGGGACGGCCGCGTCGGCGAGCGCGGCAACGAGTGTCTTTCCGGTGACGCTGAAGAACAAGTTCGGCACCACGGTCATCAAGTCCCAGCCGAAGCGGGTCATTGCACTCAGCTACGAAGAGGACACTCTGGCGACGCTTGGCCTCACACCGATCGCGTACGGGAAGAACGAGTACAAGCCTGACGGCGTCTTTCCCTGGCTTGCGGGGAAGATCGACCTGTCGAAGAGCGCCGCCCTCGACACCAGCGGCGACCTCAACCTCGAGCAGATCGCCGCGCTGCGCCCCGACCTGATCCTGGCCACGAACTTCTACAGCCTGGCCGACTACTACGACCGGCTCTCCAAGATCGCGCCGACCGTCGGCTATACCGACGACGCCGGCATCGCGACCTGGCAGGAGAACAGCACCATCGTCGGCAAGGCCGTCGGCCGGGACGCCGACGTCCAGAAGGCGATCGCCGCAACCACAAAGATCATCCAGGGGGTCAAGGGCGACCTGCCCGGCCTGGTCGGCAGGACGTTCAGCTACTCCTTCTACTACGAGCCCGGCGGTCTGGCGGTCATCGACGACCCGAAGACGGTGTCGGTGCAGCTCTACGGCGAGCTCGGCATGAAGCTCGCGCCCGGTGTGACGACCAGCGTGGTCGACCGCTCGCTGAGCATGGAGAAGCTCGGCGCCCTGGACGCCGACTTCATGCTGATCGGGTACGCCACCCCGGCACTGAAGACCGAGATGAACGCCAACAAGCTGTTCACCGAGATTCCGGCGGTCAAGGCGGGCCGGGTCCTGCAGGTGGATGCCTTCACCGCCGGCGCGGTCAACAACCCGACCATCCTCAACATCCCGTGGCAGCTCGACCAGCTCAAGCCGACCCTCACCAAGGTCACCGCGACCGGCTGATCCGCCCTCGTCCCGACCCGGGCTCGTGCGGCACGCGCTCGTCACCGCGCGCCGCACGAGCCCGCTTCGACCCGCGAGACTTTTCCGATCAGCGCGACGCCAGCTCGCCGAGCTCGCCGCTGCGCCCGGCTCCGGCTCCGGTCCTGGCCGCCTGCGCCTCGGCGCTGCGCGCGGCCACCGACTGCACCAGTTCGCCGGCCCGGATCGCGATGTTGGACAGCAGCGTCGAGGAGATTCCGTGCGAATGCTCGGTGGCGCCGAGCACATACAGGTCGGCGCCGGAGTCGGGCCCGGTCATCAGGCGGTAGTCGCGGCCGATGAGCAGCCGGCCGGCGGCGTCGTCGAGGCAGTGCTCGGCCATCGTGCCGAGAATGCGCCGCGTGTCCCGGGATCGGTATCCGGTGGCGAAGACGATGACGTCGGCCTCGATGGTCTCGCGCTGTCCGGTCGGCATGAACTCGACGTCGACGGCGACGCCGTCGTCGAGCCGGCGCAGGTCCGCCAGCCGGGAGGCACGCATGATGCGCAACCGCTCCCGGCCGTGCACCTTCTCCTGGTAGACGCGGCGGTACAACTCGTCGATGAGGCCGATGTCGACCACCGAGTAGTTCGTGCTTCGGTGATAGGCGTTGAGCATCTCCTTCACCGGGGTCGGGGACTCGTAGAAGTCATCGACGGCGGCCGGGTCGAAGATCTGGTTCGCGAACGCGCTGTTGTCCGCCGGGCTGTATCCGTAGCGGGCGAAGACGGCCATCACCTCCGCCTGCGGATATCGGGTGTGCAGGAACTCGGTGACCTCGGCCGCGCTCTGTCCCGCGCCCACGACGACGAACCGCTGGCGCACCGCAGCGGGCATGTCGGCCACCCGGTTCAGCAGGTCGTAATTGTGCCAGACTCGCTCGCCCAGCTCGATGCCGGGCGGCAGGCTCGGTTCGAGCCCGACGGCGACGACGACGTTGCGGNCCCGACGGACGATCGTCTCGCCGGTGTCGCCGCGCACGCTGACGACGTCGATCAGCGCGATCTCACCGCCCACCAGCACGGGCCGTAGGTCGACCACCCGGGTGTCGTATTCGACCATGTCGTCCACCCGGTGGGCGGCCCATTCCAGGTAGTCGTGGAATTCCTGGCGCAGCGGGAACATGGTCTTGTGGTTGATGAAGTCGACCAGTCGGTTCCGTTCGTGCAGGAAGGAAAGATAGCCGAAGTCGCTGACCGGATTGCGCAGCGTCACCAGGTCTTTGAGATAGCAGACCTGCATGGTGGCTCCTTCGAGGAGCATGCCGCGGTGCCAACCGAAGCGGGGTTGTTGCTCCAGAAACGACACCCGTAGTGCTGCCGCGGGGGACACGGTCGCGTTGTGTTCCCTGGCGGCGATCGCCAGAGCCAGGTTCGAAGGACCAAAACCGACTCCGACGATGTCCCAAATGCCGAGGTCTGCGGACGCCGGACGTCTTGCCACAGCCGATCCTCCGGTCTCCGGGCGCACCGACTAACCGTCGGTAGCAAAATTGGCGCGCTCAGTAATTTTAAGTAAACCTAACTTATCTTCCGAGGGTCGCCGTGACGTGTCAAGCGGTCTGCCGGCGCCGACGCGGCGATGCCCTGGCGGTCGGGGCCGCCGAATCGACGACCTTTCGATGATGTTGATCGGTGATCGCCGCCCGGCGCGGATGGCGGGCGGGCGGGGCTCTGGACGCGACGGGCGTTGCCGGGCTAGCGTCCGGCTCAATAAAGTTAGCCTAGCCAAAGTTAGGCTGACTTAACCATCGACAGATTGCGAGGCGAGAAGTGCGGATAGTGGCGAAGTGCAGATAGTGGCGGAGGGCGGGCCGCTCGCGCTAACCCCGGCCGCCGTGACGGCGTCCACGGCGCCGCCGGCCCGGATCGGCCCACGTGGCCGGCACTCGGGGCGCGTCCGCCTGGCGGGCCTGGCGGCGGCGGTGCTCGCGCTGGCCGGGATGTGCCTGCTCAGCCTGTGGGTAGGCGCAAACCATCTGCCGTTCGCCGTGGTCTGGCGGGTGCTGTGGCACGACGACGGCTCGTCGGCCGCCACCATCGTGCACGATCTGCGGATCCCTCGCACCCTGCTCGGCCTGGCGGTCGGCGCCGCGCTGGGGGTGGCCGGCGCGCTCACCCAGGCGCTGACCCGCAACGACCTGGCCGAACCGGGGCTGCTCGGCGTCAACATGGGGGCCTCCGCCGCTGTCGTCGTGGGGATCTCGGTGTTCGGTGTGACGAGCCCGGCCGGCTACGTGTGGTTCGCCTTCGTCGGTGCCGGGGTCACCTCGGTAGCCGTCTTCGCGATCGGTTCGGCCGGTCGCGGTGCCGCGACACCGGCCACCCTGGTGGTGGCGGGCGCGGCGGCGACCGCCCTGCTCGGCGCGTTCGTCAACGCCGTCCAACTGCTCGACGTCACGACGTTCGACCAGATGCGGTTCTGGGACGTCGGCTCCCTGTCCGCGCCGGGCGCCCCCGCCCTCGCGGCCACCTGGCCGTTCATCGTGGTCGGCATCCTGCTGGCGGTCGGCCTCGCCCGCCCGTTGAACGCACTCGCCCTCGGTGACCAGTCCGCCCACGCGCTGGGCGCCCACCCACACCGGGCCCGGGCGAGAGGAGCGCTCGCCATGGTCCTGCTGTGTGGGGCGGCGACCGCCGCCGCTGGTCCGATCACCTTCGTCGGCTTGGCCGTCCCGCACGCGGCGCGGGCGATCGCCGGGCCGGACCACCGGTGGGTCCTGCCGTACTCCGGCGTACTCGCCGCGATCCTGCTGATCGGGGCGGACCTGGTCGGGCGGGTGATCATCGCCCCGGGGGAACTGCGGGTCGGGGTCGTCGCCGCCTTCGTCGGCGCGCCGGTCTTCATCGCGTTGTGCCGCCGAGCCCGCCTGGCCCAACCGTGACGGGCCCCGCGCTCGGCGGCTTCGCGCCGGCCGGCGAGCCGCGCTGGCCGTCGGGCCGCCAGCGGGTCCGGCGGTTCGGCGGCGATGCCGTGTCCGTGCGGATCTCGCCGCGGGCCGTCGCGGTCAGCGTCGGGCTCGGCGTGGTGATCGTGGCCGCCGGGCTGGTGGCGTTGACCACGGGCGACTACCCGATCCCGGTCGGGGATGTGGTCCGCGCCCTGCTCGGGCACGCCGACGGCGGGACGGACTTCGTCGTCAACTCCCTGCGGCTGCCCCGCCTGGTGACCGGCTTGCTGGTGGGCGCCGCGCTGGCGCTGAGCGGATCGATCTTCCAGAGCGTGTCGAACAACCTGCTCGGCAGCCCGGACATCCTCGGATTCACCACCGGCTCGGCCACCGGGGCGCTCGTCGTCCTGCTGGTGCTGCGCGGAAACGCGGCGGAGGCGTCGCTCGGCGCGGTGGCCGGCGGCCTGCTCACCGGCGCGCTGGTCTACGCGCTGTCCCGCCGCCACGGGCTGGCCGGACCGCGCCTGATCCTGATCGGGATCGCGGTCGGCGCGCTGCTCATCTCGGTCAACTCCTACCTGATCACCCGGGCGACACTGGCCGCCGCGGTGGCCGCCCAGGTGTGGCTGATCGGCAGCCTGAACAGTCGGGGGTGGGACCAGGCCTGGCCGCTGGCCCTCGCCCTGGTGATCCTGATGCCCGTCGCCCTGTTCCACGGCCGGCGGCTGGCCTACCTGGAGATGGGCCGGGAGACCGCCCAGACGCTCGGCGTGGACGTCGAGCGCAGCCGGCTCCTGCTGCTCGCGGTGGGAGCGGCGCTGGCCGCCACGGCGACGGCCGCCGCCGGGCCGGTCGGGTTCGTCGCGCTCACCGCGCCGCCGCTGGCTCGCCGGCTCACCGCCGCGCCGGCGCCGCCGCTGGTATCGACCGCGCTCGCGGGAGCCGCGCTGGTCGCGGTCGGCGACCTCGCGGCCCAACGCCTGTTCGCCCCCGTCCAGCTGCCGGTCGGCGTGGCCACCGGTGCCGTCGGTGGGGTGTATCTCGCCGCCCTGCTGCTTCGGCGGCGGGCGTGACGGGCGTGACGGGCGTGACGGGCGTGACGGGCGCGGTCGGCGCGTCGGTCCGGCTGGACGGGACGCCCGCGAAGAGGTTGACGTTGCGCAGGTACTTAGGTTAGCTATACCTAATATGTCGGGTGGACGGTCACCGCCCGCCGTCGCCGATCACACGGGCTGCGGGCCTTCAGCCCGTCGCCCCGACCCGTGGCCCACCAGCCCGGGCGGTGTGGTCGGACGACGCGGGCCTGATCCAGTCAAGGGCGGTGCGCGTGAACGGCTCGACCGGCAGCCGGCTGCTGTGGACGCGGCTGCGCGGGCTACGGGGCGAGCTGATCCTCGGCGCGTTGGCCACGGTGGTCCAGCAGGCGGCGATGCTCGCCCTGCCCTGGTGCGTCCAGCGCGCACTCGACCGCGGCATCACCGCGCGCTCGATGCACGGCACGGTCACCTGGGTCGTCCCCACGCTGCTGGTCGCCGTGGCGTTCATGCTGGGTGGCATCGGCGGCCTGTGGTGGTCGGGCCGGGCCGCCGCCCGCGTCGCCCACGGGCTGCGCGCGTCGATCGTCGCGCGGGTGGCGGCCTTCGACCGGCCCGCCCTCGCCCGCTACGGCCACGGTGATCTGGCGATGCGGGCCACCCGCGACGTCGACCTGGTTCGGCTGTGGGTGCAGAGCCTGGCCATCTGGGTCCGGATCGTGGTCACGGTCGTCGTCGTGCTGCCCGCGTTCGCCCTGCTCGACCCGTTGCTGCTGGTCATCGGGGTCGTGACGATCCCGCTGGTGGCGCTGGCGAACGCGTACTTCCCCGGCCGGTTCGACGCGGCCAACACGGGCCTGTCGGAGGCGTTCGGCGCCCGGGCCGACGCGGTGGACGACCTGCTGTCGGCCAGCGCGGCGGTGCGTGGCCTGGGCGGCGAGTCGGCGCTGGTGCGCCGCCATCACGACCGCAGCGCCGCCCTCACCGACCACACGATGGCCACCGCGCGCGTCTCCGCGTCCTGGACCGCCGTCCCGCCGGCCGTCCCCCGCCTCGCGATCGCGGCGGGCCTGGCCAGCGGGGGGACGGCCGCCCTGCACGGCGACCTCACCGTCGGCGGCCTGGTCGCCTTCACCTCGTGGATGACCACCCTGACGCTGGCCGTCACGATCGCGGTGGATCTGCTCTCCTCGCGTGGCCAGGCCCGTGTCGCGGCCGCCCGGATCGCCGAGATCCTCGACACGCCGGTCAGCGACGACGACCCGGTGGACGCCGAGACCCCACCGGCGGGCGGTGCGTTGGTGGCCCGGGGCGTGACGGCCGTCCGCGCCGGGCGCCGGGTGCTCGGTCCGGTCGACCTGCACGTCGCTCCCGGCGAGTTCGTCGCGGTGACCGGCCCGACCGGCAGCGGCAAGACCACCCTCGCCCGCGTGCTGTGCCGGCTGGAGGACCCGGCCACGGGCGTGGTCAGCCTCGGCGGGGTCGACCTGCGGCGGGTCACCCGGGTCGAGCTGGCCGGCCGGATCGGCCTGGTGCCGCAGCGGCCGCTGATCCTGGCCGGGACGGTCGCGGACAACCTTCGCGTCGGTCGGGCGGTCGAGTTCTCGGCGCTGCGCGCGGCCTGCGAGGTCGCCGCGGTCGACGAGTTCGTGGCCAGCCTGCCCGACGGGTTCGACACGGCGCTGGGGGAGCGCGGCGCGACGGTGTCCGGCGGTCAGGGCCAGCGCCTCGCCCTGGCCCGTGGCCTGATCGGCCGGCCGGGCGTGCTGATCCTCGACGATGTCACCGCGGCGGTGGATGCCGCGACCGAGGCCACCATCCTCGCCCGGCTGCGGGCGTGGGCGCCCGAGGTCGCGCTCGTGGTGATCTCGCACCGCCCGTCCGTGCTCGCCGTCGCCGACCGGGTGATCCGGCTCGGGACGGACGGCACGCCGACCGCCCAGGACGGGGCCGCCGGGCCTGCCGGCGCGGCCGCGGACCCGGCCGAGGGCACCGGAGATGATCACATCGTCGGGGTGGGAGGCGTCAGTGGCTGAGGTCCGGATGCTGGCCGAGGAACCGTCGACGGCGGGGGTGTTCCGGCGCTTCTGGCCCTACCTGCGCCCGCATCGTGTGATCATGACCGTCGCGTTGCTGGCCAGCGTCGCCAGCACGGCCGCGGTGGTGGCCGTCGCCGCGGCCATCGGGTGGGGCGTCGACGCGGTGACCGCCGGCGACCGATCCCGGCTGTGGTGGGCTGTCGCCCTGCTGACCGCGGTGGTCCTGGCCCGCCTGGTCATGCTGCGCTGGTCGGAGATCCTGCTCTCCGACGCCGGCGAACGGACGATCCGCGGTCTGCGTGACCTCGTCGTCGAACGCCTCGCCCGCGCCCCGCTGCGCTTCATCGAGGCCCACCGCACCGGCGACCTGCTACGCCGCTCGACCGGCGAGATCGCGGACCTGACGCTGTTCCTGCGCGACCAGCTCCCCAACCTGCTCGGCGTCACCCTCACCATCGGACTGACGACGGTGATGCTGCTGGTGTACTCGTGGCTGCTGTCACTGCTGCTCATCGCCCTGTTCCTGCCGATCGCGATCGCCGTGCTGGCCTGGTTCAACCGGGCCTCCCCGGAGACGTTCGGCCGGCAGGCGGCGGCGGACGCGGCGATGACCGCGACCTTCACCGAGTCGCTCACCGCCCAGGAGGCGCTGGTCGCGCCGGGGCGGCCGGACGAGTGGGTCCGGCGGTTCCGGGCCGACAACGACGAACTGCTGGCGGCGAACGACCGGGCCGTCGCCGTCCAGAGCCGGTTGGAGCTGTTCGGGCTGCTCGAAGGGCTGGCCACGGCGGCGCTGCTGCTGCTCAGCGTCTGGCTGGTGCGGGCGGGGCAGCTCAGCGTCGGCACCGTCGTCGTGTTCGTGCTCGCCACGCGCAACCTGTTCGAGAGCATGCTCACCCTGTCGGGGCTCGCCGGCCAGGCCCAGCTCGCCCGGGTCGGCCTCGCCCGGCTGGTCGACCTGCTGGACGCGCTGCCGCCGGCCGACCCGCCGCCGGCTTCGTCGCCGGCTCCCGACCTGCCGCCGCGGGGCGACCTGGTCGCCGAGCGCCTCCGCTACGCCTACGCGCCGGGGGCGGACGTGGTGCGCGACGTCTCGGTCGCCTTCCCGGCCGGCGACCGGGCGAGCCTGGTAGGCGTCACCGGATCCGGCAAGACCACGCTGGCCAAGCTCCTCACCGGGCTCTACGAGCCGGATACGGGCTCGGTGAGCTACGGCGGGATCGATCTGCGGACCGCGTCGCCGGAGCAGGTCCGGGCGCGCATCGTCCTCATCCCGCAGCAGGTGCACATCATCACCGGCACGCTGGCCGAGAACCTGGCGCTCGCCCCGGGAACGCCGGACCGGGCGGCGATGGCGCGGGCGGTCGAGCTGCTCGGCCTGACCGAGTGGGTCGCCCGGCTGCCCGGCGGGCTCGACGCCGACCTGGGGACGCGCGGCGAGCGACTGTCCGCCGGCGAACGGCAGATCGTCGGGCTACTGCGGGCCGCGCTGGTCGACCCGCCGGTGCTGCTGCTCGACGAGGCCACCGCCGACCTCGACCCGGAGGTGGCCGGCCGGCTGGAGACCGCCGTCGATCGGCTCCGGTCGGGCCGGACGCTGGTCGTGATCGCGCACCGCCCGGCCACCATCGCCCGGTTGCCGCGGACCGTCCGCGTCGAGGCCGGCCGCCTGAGGTAACCCCCCGCGGGTCGTTTGCACGTACGAGCTGGGGTTTTTGCCTGATAAGGCTGGACGCGCCCCAGTAATTTAGGTAAACCTAACCTTAGACACCATCTCAGGCCGCAGACCCGAGGAGACGGGAACCGCATGTCGACGAACCCGTTCGATGACGAAAACGGCAGCTTCTACGTCCTGGTCAACGCCGAGGGCCAGCACTCGCTCTGGCCGACCTTCGCGCCGGTTCCGGCGGGCTGGCGGACGGTGCACGACGCCGCCAGCCGGACGGCCTGCCTGGAGTACGTCGAGGCCACCTGGACCGACCTGCGCCCGGCCAGCCTGGTCGCCCGGATGGCGGCCGACCAGCCCGCCGACCGAGGGTCCGACCAGTCCGCCGAGGCCGGGCGGGAACACCGCGACGGAGCCGAATCCGGCGTGTCCCGGTGACAGCGCCGCTGGTCTACCACGAGCGGACGGTGCGCCTCACCGGCGACCCGCTCGCGGCGGCGGCCCGCCTCGGGCGCGGCGCCGAGGCGCCGTACACCGTCTACGAGCGCGACGGCGAGTGGTGCTTCGGCTCGGGTGTCCTGGCCGAGATCGTTCTGTCGTGGGACGAGATCCGCTACCGGTTCGGCGGCGGCTGGCGCGTCGAGCCGGTCGGCGCCGCGCCGCTGCGGGCCCTGGCCGGCGTGCTGGCGAGCGTCCCGGTGGTGGACTGGCGGGCGTGCGGCTGGGCCGGTTTCGAGCTCGGTTCCCGGATCGCGGGCCTGCCCGGCCCGCAGTCGGCCGAGTCGCTGGTCCACCTGATCATTCCGGCCCGGGAGGTGCGGCTGACGGCGGCGGGGGCGACCCTGCGCGCCGCCGACCCGGCCGACCTGGACCTCCTGGCCGAGGCGCTGGCCACCGCGCCTGCCCTCACCGGCACCGGCGCCCTCACCGGCACCGGCGCCCTCACCGGCACCGGCGCCGCCGCCAGCACGGGTGCCGCCGCCGACGAGGCGGCGCGGCTGAGCCCGCTGGCCGACCTCGAGCACGGCGCCGACGACTACCGGCAGGGCGTCGCCCGCGCCGTCGAGGACATCCGGGCCGGCCGGCTGCGCAAGGTGATCCTCTCCCGGGTCATCCCGGTCGACGGCGAGATCGACCTCATCGCGACGTACGAGCGGGGTCGGCGGGGCAACACCCCCGCCCGGTCCTTCCTGCTCGACCTCGGCGGCGTGCGCGCGGCCGGGTTCAGCCCGGAGACCGTCGTCGAGGTCGCAGCGAGCGGCCAGGTCTCCACCCAGCCGCTGGCCGGCACCGCGGCCTTCGACGGCGGGCGGGTCGACGGCGGCGAGGCCGACCGGGCCCGCCGGGAGGCGCTGCGCACCGACCCCAAGGAGATCTACGAGCACGCGGTGTCGGTGCAGGTGGCCCAGGAGGAGCTGCGGCGGGTGTGCCAGCCGGGGACGCTGGTCGTCGACGAGTTCATGGCCGTGCTCGAACGGGGCAGCGTCCAGCACCTGGCCTCGCGCGTCAGCGGCCGGCTGGCGCCCGGCCGCGACGGCTGGGACGCGTTGGCCGCCGTCTTCCCGTCCATCACGGCCACCGGCGTCCCGAAGGCAGCCGCCCTCGCCGTGATCAGGCGGGCCGAGCCGCAGCCGCGCGGCCTCTACAGCGGCGCCGTGATCAGTGTCGCCGCGGACGGCTCGCTCGACGCCGCCCTTGTCCTGCGCACGGCCTTCCAGCGCGACGGGCGGACCTGGCTGCGCGCGGGGGCGGGCGTCGTCGGCGCGTCGCGCCCCGAGCGGGAGCTGGAGGAGACCCGCGAGAAACTGCGCAGCGTCAGCCGTTTTCTGGTGGCGGCGCCGGCGGCCGGACCGGACCGGGAGGCGCTGCGGCGCACGGTCGCCGGTCTGCTGGAGGAGGACCCGGCCGACGTCGGCGACGAGGACAACCTGTTCGAACGCGGACTGGAGTCGATCGCGCTGATCCAGGCGGTCGGCGCCTGGCGGCGGGCCGGCCTGGAGGTCAACTTCGCCGAGCTCGCCGAGAACCCGACCCTCGACGCGTGGTTCAAGCTGCTGGCCGGCCGGCTCTCGGCCGCCGCGCCGGCCGCCGAGGGCGGCGCCGCCGGTGACGGGCCGCCGCAGCCGGCCGCGGCGAGGCCGGATCCGCCCGCGGCGGACGGCGGGGAGTTCCCGTTGGCGCTCATGCAGCACGCCTACTGGGTTGGCCGCGATCCAGGGCAGCCGCTCGGCGGCGTCGCCGCCCACCTCTACAGCGAGTTCGACGGGCGGGGCGTCGAGCCGGACCGGCTGGCCGCCGCGATCGAACGGCTCATCTCCCGGCACGAGGCGTTGCGGACCCGGATCACCGACAACGGCGGCCAGGTCGTCGAGGAGCGGTCGGGCTGGCGCGGGCTGACCGTGCACGACCTGCGCGACCTCGACGAGGACGTCGCCGCGGCCCGGCTTGCGGCCGTGCGCGACACGCTGTCCCACGAGATGCTCGACATCGAACGCGGGGAGGTCTTCGCGACCGCGCTCAGCCTGCGCCCGGGCGGCGCGACCCGGTTCCACCTCGACGTCGACATGGTCGCCGCGGACGCCGTCAGCTACCGCGTCCTGCTGGCCGACCTGGCGAACCTCTACGGCCGCCCGGACGAGGTGGCGTCCGCGCCGGCATACACCTACCGGCGGTACCGGGCCGAGCACACCGCGGGCCGGCAGGCGCAGGCCGAACGGTCCCGGCGCGCCTGGCGTGACCGCCTGCCCAGCCTGCCCGGGCCGCCCGAACTCGCGCTCGCGTCGCCGCTGGCCGCCGTCGGCGCCACGGCCGAGCCGCGGGTGTCCCGGCGGCACTTCCGGCTGCCCGAGCAGGCCCGCGTCGCGCTGGGGCAGGCGGCCCACCGCCGCGGCCTCACCCCGGCGATGGCCGTGGCGACCGCGTTCGCCGAGGTGCTCGGCGGCTGGAGCACCCAGCCCCGGTTCCTGCTGAACGTCCCGTTGTTCGACCGCGAGCAGGTGCACCCCGACGTCGACCGGGTGGTGGGCGACTTCACCAGCTCGGTGCTGCTGGAGATCGACCTCACCGACCGGGTCCCGTTCGTCGAGCGGGCCCGCCGGGTCCAGACCCGGCTGCACGCCGACGCCGCCCACGCCGGCTTCTCCGGCGTCGAGATCCTGCGCGAGGCGGGCCGGGCGCGCGGCGAGCGGGTGCTGGCCCCGGTCGTGTTCACCAGCGCCCTGGGCCTCGGTGAACTGTTCGACCCCGCCGTGCGCCGCGAGTTCGGCGACCCGGCGTGGATCATCTCGCAGGGGCCGCAGGTCCTGCTCGACGCCCAGATCACCGAGCTCGACGGGGGCCTGCTGGTCAACTGGGACGTCCGCGAGGACATCTTCGCGCCCGGTGTGGTCGACGCGATGTTCGCCGCCTTCGAACGACTGGTGCATGACCTGGCCACCCCCAGGCCGCTCGAGGCCGGCACGAGGTCGGCCGGCACCAGTTCGGCCGGCATCAGGTCGGCCGGCATCAGGTCGGCCGGCGAGGCGGGGGACGGCTCGGTCTGGGACCGGCCCGTCGACGGGCTGCTCGACGAGTCGGTGCGCGCGGTGCGCGACCGCGTCGGCGCCGTCGCGGGGCCGGCGTCCACCCGCCTGCTCCACGAGGGGTTCTTCGCGCTGGCCGAGCGCAGGCCCGGCGCGCCGGCGCTGGTGTGGGGGGCGACGGGCGAGCCGGCCGGCTCGCTGTCCTACGGCGAGCTCGCCGCGCGGGCCCGGGCGGTCGCGGGCAGGCTCGCCGCCCGCGGCGTGCGGCCCGGCGACCTGGTCGCCGTCAGCCTGCCCAAGGGGCCGGCGCAGGTCGTCGCCGTCCTGGGCGTGCTGGCGGCGGGCGCCGCCTACGTACCGGTCGGGGTGGAACAGCCGCCCGCGCGGGTCGCTCGGATCGCGGCGACCGCCGGCTTCAGCATCGTGATCACTTCGCCGGCCCGCACGCGGTGGCCCGACGGGGTGACCCCGCTCGGCCTGGACGGCACTCCCGGCGAGCCCGCCGAGACGGCGTCCGACCGCCTCGTCCTCGCCGCGGCGGACGACCCGGCCCGGCTGGGCGAACCCGCCTACGTGCTGTTCACCTCCGGTTCCACCGGCCAGCCGAAGGGCGTCGAGGTCGGTCACCGGGCGGCGATGAACACCCTCGACGACCTGACCGAGCGGCTCGGACTCGGCCCGGACGACCGGACGCTGGCCGTCTCTGCCCTCGACTTCGACCTGTCGGTCTTCGACCTGTTCGCGCCGCTGTCCGTCGGCGGCGCCGTGGTGCTGGTCGACGAGGACTCCCGGCGCGAGGCCGCCCGCTGGGCCGAACTCGTCGCCGAGCACCGGGTCACGATCCTCAACTGCGTCCCGGCCGTGCTCGACCTGATCCTCACCGTGGCCGGCGGGGCGGGCGAGCTCGGGGACAGCCTGCGGGCGGTGCTGCTCGGCGGGGACCGGGTCGGCGTCGACCTGCCGGCCCGGCTCGCCGCGGCCGTCCCCGGCTGCCGGTTCCTGGGCCTCGGCGGCACGACCGAGACCGCGATCCATTCCACCGTGTGCGAGATCGTCGGGGGCGGTCCGGTGCCGGCGCAGTGGCGTTCGGTGCCCTACGGCACGCCGCTGCGCAACGTCGCGCTGCGGGTCGTCGACGCTCTCGGCCGGGACTGCCCCGATCACGTCGCCGGCGAGCTGTGGATCGGCGGCGCCGGGGTCGCCCGCGGCTACCTCGGCGACCCCGAGCGCACGGCCGACCGGTTCGTCACCCACGCGGGCGCCCGCTGGTACCGCACCGGGGACCTGGCCCGCTACCTGCCCGACGGCACCGTCGAGTTCCTGGGCCGTCGCGACCAGCAAGTCAAGATCCGCGGCTTCCGGGTCGAGCTGGGCGAGGTCGAGGCCGCGCTGCTGGCCCTGCCGGGCGTGCGGGCCGGCGTGGTCGCGCTGATCGGCGGCGGGGCCGGCCGGCCGGCCCCGCTCGGGGCGCTCGTCGTCGGCGATCCGGGAGCCGATCCGGCGGACGGTCCGGCGGCGGTCCGCGCGGGCCTGCGCGGCCTGCTGCCGCCGCACATGGTGCCCGACCGTGTCGTCGCGGTGCCGGAACTCCCGCTCAGCGCCAACGGGAAGGTCGACCGTAGGGCGGCCGCCGAGCTGCTGGAGCGGGAGGACTGCGGCCCCCGGCCGCAGTCCTCCCCGCCGCGTTCCGACCTGGAAAAGATGATCATGATGGTCTGGCGGGAGGTGCTGGGCGGCGACGCGTTCGGGGTGACCGACGAGTTCTTCGCGCTCGGCGGCGACTCGGTGCTGGCCACCCGCGTCGTCACCCGCCTGCGCGACGAGCTTGACACCGGTGAGGTGTCGGTCCGCATGCTGTTCGGCGCGCCGACGGTGGCCTCGTTGGCGCAGCGCATGCGCGCCGCCGAGATCGCACCCGGGCGTCTCGACCGCGTCGCGTCGATCGCCTGGGAGATCGCTGGTCTGTCCGACGACGAGATCGCGGTGCGGCTGGGCGCCGGCGCCGGCCTCGTGGGCGACGGCGCCGGCACCATCGGGGCCGAGCGATGATCCGCCGGTCGCTGACCGGCCCGGCCTCGCCGACCGCGGTGGACGGCTGGGTGCCCTGGCCGGCCGAGTTCGGGCGCCGGTACGCCGCCGAGGGCTACTGGCAGGGCGAGCCGCTCGGCGAACGGCCGCGGGACTGGGCCCGGCGGTTCGGTCCGGCGACCGCCCTCGTCGCCGGGCCGCCCACCCAGCCAGTCCGGCTCTCCTACGCCGAGCTCGATCGGGCCGTCGACGATCTGGCGGCCGGGCTCGCCGGGCTCGGCCTCGCCGCCGGCGACCGCGTCCTGATCCACCTGCCGAACCGGATCGAGTTCGTGACGTTGCTGTTCGCGCTGCTGCGGCTGGGGGCGATCCCAGTGCTGGCGCTGCCCGCCCACCGCCGCGTCGAGATCGAGCATCTCGCCCGACTGTCCGGCGCGGTGGCCTACGCGATCCCCGACAAGCACGAGGGTTTCGACCACCGCGCGCTCGCTCGGGAGATCGTGGCGGCGGTCCCGGCGGTGCGCCATGTGCTGGTGGCCGGCGACGCCGGTCCGTTCCCCGGGATCGACGCGCTCGCGGCCGCGGGCGCCGCCGCCCGCGCGGGCCGACCCGTGGGGCCGGCGGCGCCCCCCGACCCGGCCGGCGTCGCGCTGTTGCTCATCTCGGGCGGCACGACCGGAAAGCCCAAGCTGATCCCGCGTACCCACTGGGACTACGCCTACAACGCCTCGGCCAGCGCCGGGCTGTGTGGGCTGACCGGCGAGGACGTCTACCTGGTTGCGCTGCCGGCCGCCCACAACTTCCCGCTGGCGTGCCCGGGCGTCCTCGGGGCGCTCGGCGTCGGCGCGACGGTGGTCCTGGCGCCCTCGCCCAGCCCGGAGACCGTCTTCGAGCTCATCGCCCGCGAGCGGGTGACGGTCACCGCGCTGGTGCCGGCGCTCGCCCGCCTCTGGGTGACCGCTGCCGCGTGGGAGCGGCCCGACACCGTGAGCCTGCGCCTGCTCCAGGTCGGCGGCGCCCGGCTGGACGCCGAGCTGGCCCGGCGCATCCGGCCGACCCTCGGCGCCACCGTCCAGCAGGTGTTCGGCATGGCCGAGGGCCTGCTGAACTTCACCCGCCTCGACGACGGCGACGAGATCGCCTGCACCACCCAGGGCCGGCCGCTCGCGGCGGCGGACGAGATCCGCATCGTCGACCGTGACGGGGCGGACGTCGCCGCGGGAACCGTCGGCGAGCTGTGGACCCGCGGCCCTTACACGGTGCGGGGCTACTACCGGGCCGCCGAGCACAACGCGACCGCGTTCAGCCCGGACGGCTTCTACCGCACCGGTGACCTGGTTCGGCTCACAGCGAGTGGCAACCTCGTCGTCGAGGGGCGGATCAAGGACGTGATCAACCGGGGCGGGGAGAACGTCTCCGCCACCGAGCTCGAGGAGCACCTGCTCACCCACCCCGCGGTCGCCCAGGCCGCCGTCGTCGCGGCGGCGGACGAGCAGGTCGGCGAGAGCGTCCGCGCGGTGATCGTCACAGCGCCCGGCGCGGCGGTGACGTTGCGCGCCCTCAAGGCGCACCTGCGCGAGCGGGGCCTCGCCCGGTTCATGCTTCCCGACCTGCTCACGGTCGTCGACGAGCTCCCCCTCACCCCCGTCGGCAAGATCGACAAGCGCGAGCTGCGCCGCCGCCTCGGCTAGCGCCCCCTCGCGCGTGCCTCCGCGGTCCTGCGGATCCAGACGCCGTCTCGAAGCCGCACCACCGAAGCCGCACCACCGGAAGGACGTGCACCGTGGCCAGTCCCGACTCCGCGCAGCGCAAGCGTGAGCTGCTCCGCCGCCGGTTGGCGGCGGAGCGCCTGACGCGCGAGCCGACGGCCGGCGGCGTCCGACGCCTGGCGCGGACCCCCGGTGTGGGCTACCCGGTCACCCCGGGCCAGCGGCGGATGTGGTTCCTGCAACGGCTGCGACCCGACAGCGCCGCCTACACGATCTCGGCGGCGTTCGAGCTGACCGGACCGCTGGACGTCAGCGCGCTGCGCGGCGCGCTGCTCGCCGTCGCCCGCCGCCACGAGGTCCTGCGCACCACCTACCGGGTCACCGCGGACGGCGGGCTCGAACAGGTCGTCCGCGACGACGTCACGCCGGCCTGGCTCAGCGTGGACCTGTCTGCCGAACCTGACGAGGACCGCGAGCCGCGCGCCCGCCAGATCGCGGTGCGCGCCGCGCGCCGGCCTTTCGACCTCACCGCTGAATCGCCGCTGCGGGTGACGGTGCTGAGCCACGGCCCGGACCGGCACACGCTCGCGCTCGCCGCCCACCACATCGCCTGGGACGACGCCTGCTGGGACGTCTTCTTCGGCGACCTGCTCGCCACCTACGACCGTCGGGACAGCGGCGCCGACGACCAGCCCGGCGCCGGCATCGGCGTGCAGTTCCTCGACGCCGTCGCGCCGGACGCGGCCGGTCCCACCCCGGACGAGCTGGCCTACTGGCGACAGCGGCTGACCCCGCTGCCCGAACCGGTGCGCCTGCCCGCTCCCGCCGCCGACGGCACCTCGAACGTCGACGGCACCTCGAACGGCGACGGCGACAGGTCCGGTGACGGCGGCGAGCCCGACGCCGGCCGGCAGACCGTCCACCAGGCATCCGCCGAGCTGGCCGGCCAGGTCCGGGCGTTCGCCGCGCGGCACGGCGCGACGCCGTTCATGGTGCTGCTCGCCGCCTACGGTGCCCTGCTGCACCGGATCACTGGCGCGACCGACATCACCATCGGCTCGCCGGTGGTCAACCGCGACCGCGCCGAGACCGCCGGCGTGCTCGGCTACTTCGGCAACACCGTCTGCCTGCGGCTCGCGGTCGGACCGGCCGACACGTTCACCGACCTGCTCGACCGCGCCCGCGAGGTGTGTCGGGGCGCGTTCGCCCACGCCGACGTCGACCTGGCCGACGTCGTCCGCGACCTCAACCCGGACCGCGCCGACGGTGTCTCCAGCCTGTTCACGACGATGTTCGCCGTCCGCACCCCGGCCGCCGCCGCGCTGCGCGGCCGGGACCTGCGCGGCGAACGGCGTCCGGCGCACAACGGCACCGCGCAGTTCCCGCTGACGGTCGTCGCCGAGCTCGGTGACGGCGGCGGCCGCGACACGCTCGAACTGGAGACGACCTACCAGGACGGCGTGGTCTCACCGTCGTTCGCGCGGACCGTCGGCCCGCGCCTGGAACGGCTGCTGGCCGCGGGGCTGGTCCGCCCCGACACCCCGATCGGCGCCGTCGACCTGCTCACCGGCACGGAACGCGAGCGCGTCCTGACCGCCTGGAACGACACCGCCGGGCCCAGCCCGGCCGAGTCGTGGACGGCGCTGTTCGCCGCCCAGGCCGAGCGTGTCCCGGACCGTACGGCGCTGGTGACTGCGGCGGGGATGGTGACCTACGGTGATCTCGCCGCGCGGGCCGACGCCTTCGCGCGGGTGCTGGCCGGCCGTGGCGTCGGGCGGGGGGCTGTCGTCGCCGTCGCGCTGCCCCACTCGGCCGACCTGGTCGTGGCACTGGCCGGCACCGGTCGTGCCGGCGCCGCCTACCTGCCCCTCGACCCCGACTATCCGGCCGACCGGATCGGTTTCATGATCGAGGACGCGTCCCCGGCGGTCGTGGTGACCACGCGCGCGCTCGCCGCGCGGCTCCCGCTCGCGCCCGGCACCGGCCTGCTGCTGATCGACGAACGCGAACGCGAACGCGAACCCGGATCCGAGCCCCGATCCGAGCCCCGATCCGGGCCCCGATCCGGGCCGGCGGCTTCGGCCGAAGCCTGGCCGCCGGCCGTCGATCCGGACAACCCGGTGTACGTGATCTACACGTCGGGTTCGACCGGGCGGCCCAAGGGCGTCGTCGTCGGCCACCGAGCGCTGACGAACTTCCTGGCGTCGATCGTCGAGACCGTCGGCATCACCCCGGCGGACCGGCTGCTCGCCGCGACGACGCTGGCCTTCGACCCGAGCACCGTCGAGCTGCTCGCGCCGCTGACCGTCGGCGCCTCGATCCACCTTGCCGAGGGCGACCAGGGCCGCGATCCGTCGGTGCTGGCCGGGTTGCTGCGCGGGGGAGCGGTCACGCTGGCGCAGGCGACCCCGTCGCGCTGGCGTTCCATCCTCAACGCGGACCCGGGGCCCTACCCTGCGGTGCGCGCCCTGTGCGGCGGCGAGCCGCTACCGCCCGACCTCGCCCGGGAGCTGCTCACCCGCGCGGAGAGCCTCACCAACCTGTACGGGCCGACGGAGACGACGGTCTGGGTGACGACGAGCCCGGTGCGCGCCGCCGCGACCGCCGGGGAACGGCTGGCGGTCGGCCGGCCGCTGCGCAACACCCGCGCCTACGTGCTGGACGGCGCGCTCATGCCGGTGCCGCCCGGGGTCGCCGGCGAGCTTTACCTCGCCGGCGACTGCGTCGCCCACGGTTACCTGCACCGGCCGGCGCTGACCGCGTCCCGGTACGTCGCCAGCCCCTTCGACGCCGGCGAGCGGATATACCGCACCGGCGACCTGGCGCGCTGGACCGCCACCGGCGAGCTGGTCGTCGCCGGCCGTTCCGACGACCAGGTCAAGGTCCGCGGCGTCCGGATCGAACCCGGTGAGATCGAGGCGGTGCTCGAGGGTCACCCGGGCGTCGGGCGCTGTGCCGTCGTCGTCCGCGCGGACGGGCCGGCCGGGCCGGCGCTGGTCGCCTACATCGTTCCGGCAGCCGCCGGATCCGCCGGCCCGGGGGATCCGGCGGGCCCGGCCGGCGACCGGACGCTCGCGGGTGAGCTGCGGGCGCACGCGGCGGGCGTCCTGCCCGGGGCCATGGTGCCGGCGGCCTTCGTGACGCTGCCCGCCCTGCCCACCACTCCCGCCGGCAAGCTCGACCGCCGGGCGCTGCCCGCCCCGGACTTCGCCGCCGCCGCCCGGCCCGGCCGGGCCCCGGCGACCCGGGCCGAGACGATCCTGCGTGACGTGTTCGCCGAGGTGCTCGGGCAGCCGGGCATCGGCGTCGACGACTCGTTCTTCCACCTCGGCGGCGACAGCATCCTGGCCTTCGCCGTGGTCACCCGGGCGGCCGCCGCCGGCGTGACGATCGCGCTGGCCGACGTGTTCGACAGCCCGACCGTCGCCGGCCTCGCCGCCGCGGCGGCCGCCTCGACGCCGGTGGATCCGGCGGCGGTACGTGCGGCCGCAGTGGATGCGGCCGCAGTGGATGCGGCCGCGGTGGATGCGGCCGCGGTGGATCTGGCGTCGGTCGACGCGGCGGACCTGGCGCGCTGGCGGGAGCGGCTGCCCGGGCTGACCGAGGTCTGGCCGCTGTCCCCGTCGCAGGCGGGGCTGCTGTTCCACCGCCTCGTCGACGGCGATGACACGCCGGACGTCTACGTCATCCAGTTCGTCCTGGACCTCGCGGGGGAGGGACTCGACCCCGAGCGCCTGCGCGCGGCGTCGCGGGAGCTCGTCGCCCGGCACGCCGTCCTGCGCGCCGCCGTCCTGGCCGACGGCGCCGTGCCGGCCCAGGCCATCCTGGACCGGGCCGAACCGGAATGGACAATCGTCGACCTCTCCGCCTGGCCGGCCGCCGAGCGGGCGGCCGAGGCCGAGCGGATGGTCGCGGCCGACCGCACCGCGCGTTTCGACCTCACCGCGCCGCCGCTGATCCGGTTCCTGTGGGTCCGCACGGGCCCGGACAGCGCCCGGCTCGCGGTCTGCGCCCACCACGTCGTCCTGGACGGCTGGTCGCTGCCACTGGCGCTGCGAGAGCTGTTCGCGCTGGCCGCCGAGCCCAGCGCCGAGCCCAGCGCCGAGTCCGTCACCGAGGCCGTCACCGAGGCTGGCTCCCAGGCTGGCTCCGAGGCCGTCGCCGATCCCGGCGCTGTGGCCGACCCGGTCACGGCGGCGCGGCTGCCCGTCGCCCGCCCGTACTCGGACTACCTGCGCTGGCTGCGGGCCCAGGACTCCGACGCCGC
The DNA here is from genome assembly GCF_001414035.1 of Frankia sp. ACN1ag. Lineage (NCBI taxonomy): Bacteria > Bacillati > Actinomycetota > Actinomycetes > Frankiales > Frankiaceae > Frankia > Frankia sp. ACN1ag. The sequence goes on from NZ_LJPA01000023.1 coordinate 94,597, forward strand.
CCGCGCGGCCTGGCGGGCCGAGCTGGCCGGCCTGGAGGGGCCGACCCTGATGGCCGCCGGCGGCGGCCATCGAGCCGCGTCGGCGAGCGGGACGGTGCCGATCCCGGCCGCCGTCGACCGTGCGGTCAGCCCCGAGACGGCCGCCCACCTGGCCGCGCTCGGGCGCGAGCGGGGGCTCACCCTGAATTCCATCCTGCGGGCGGCCCACGCGATCCTGCTCGCCCGGGCGGTCGGCCGCGAGGACGTCGTCCTCGGCGCGGTGACCGCCGGCCGGCCGCCGGCGCTGCCCGGGGTCGAGTCCATGATCGGACTGTTCGTGACCACCGTGCCGGTCCGGGCCAGGGTGAGCGCCCAGGGGACGTTCGCCGCGCTCATCGCCGAGCTCCAGGCGGCGCAGGGCCGCATGTTCGCCCACCAGCACCTCGGCCTGGCCGACATCCAGGCGGTGGCCGGGCACGGGGACCTGTTCGACACGGTGGGTGTGCTCGAGTCCTACCCGTTCGAGCCGGCCACCCTGATCCCGCCGGACGGCCCGCGCCTGGCGGCGGTCGACGGGCACGACGCCACCCACTACGCGCTCACCATCCGGGTGATCCCCGGCGACGGGTTGCGCCTCACCTTCGGCTACCTACGCGGCGTCCTCGACGACGCGACGGTCGCGGGCCTCGCCGACCGGATGCTCGCGCTGCTCGAGGAGATCGCCGCCGACCCCGACCGGCCGATCGGCGCCGTCGCCGCCCTGCCGGCGGCTGAGCGGAACCGGGCCGCCCTCCTCCCAGCGCCGCCGACGCCCGGATGGGGCGCCGACGCCACCCTGCCCGAGCTGTTCGAGGCCCAGGCCGCCCGGACCCCGGACGCGGTCGCGCTGCGCTGGCGCGACGCCGAGCTCACCTACGCCGAGCTGGACGCCCGGTCCAACCGACTCGCTCGGCTGCTCGCGGAGCGGGGCGTCGGGCCGGAGTCGATCGTGGCGGTGGCGCTGCCCCGCTCGACCGACCTGGTCGTGACCCTGCTGGCCGTCCTCAAGGCCGGCGGCGCGTACCTGCCGGTGGATCCGGCCTACCCGGCCGACCGGATCGCGTTCATGCTGCGCGACGCCGCGCCGGCCTGCGCGGTGACCACCGTCGAGACCCGCGCGGCGCTGCCGGCTCGGGCCGGCGTGCCCCTGATCGCACTGGACGACCCGCTGGTCGTGGCGGCGCTGGCCGCGGCGCCGACCACCCCGCCGGACGGGGCCGGGCGGGCCCGCCCGGACAACCTCGCCTATGTCATCTACACCTCCGGCTCGACCGGCCGGCCGAAGGGCGCGCTGATCCCGCACCGCAACGTGGTGCGGCTGTTCGCCGACACCCGGGAGCTGTTCCACTTCGGCGAGACCGACGTCTGGACGATGTTCCACTCGGTGTCGTTCGACTTCTCGGTGTGGGAGCTGTGGGGGCCGCTGCTGCACGGCGGCCGGCTCGTCGTCGTCGACCACGACGTCACCCGTTCCCCCGGGCAGTTCCTCGACCTGCTCCGGCGGGAGTCGGTGACCGTCCTCAACCAGACGCCGGCGGCGTTCGCGGCGCTGGTGGAGGCCGACCAGGCCGCCGGCCGGCACGACCTCGGCCTGCGTTTCGTCATCTTCGGCGGTGAGGCGCTCGAGCCTGGCCGGCTGGCCGGCTGGTACGAGCGGCACCCGGACGACGCGCCGACCCTGGTCAACATGTACGGGATCACCGAGACCACGGTGCACGTCACGTACCTGCCGCTGGACCGGGCCGCCGCGGCCGCTGCCGCCGCGGGGCGCCGAGGCGTGATCGGCGAGCCGCTGGCCGGCCTGCGCGCGCGGCTGCTCGACCGCCACCTCACGCCGGTGCCGCCCGGCGTGCCGGGGGAGATCTACGTCAGTGGCGCCCAGCTCGCCCGAGGCTACCTGGGCCGCACCGGCCTGAGCGCCACCCGGTTCGTGGCCGACCCGTACGGCGAGCCCGGCGACCGGATGTACCGCACGGGCGACCTGGCCCGGCTGGGCCCGGACGGCTCGCTGGAGTACCTGGGCCGCGCCGACGACCAGGTCAAGATCCGCGGCTTCCGGATCGAACCGGGCGAGATCTCCGCGGTCCTGGCCGCCGACCCGGCGGTGGAGCAGGTCGTCGTCGTCGCCCGGGAGGACGACGCCGGCCGGCGCCGGCTGATCGCCTACGCCGTACCGCGTGCGGGCCGGCGCGTCGACGGGCCGGCGCTGCGGGGCCGCGCCGCGGCGGCGTTGCCCGATTTCATGGTCCCGGCGGCGGTCGTCGCGTTGGACGCGTTGCCGCTGACCGGCAACGGCAAGCTCGACCGGGCCGCGCTGCCGGCTCCCGACCTGACCGCCGCGACCTCGGCCCGGTCGGGCGGCACGGACACCGAGCGCACGCTGTGCACAGTGTTCGCCGCCGTGCTCGGCGTCGACCGGGTCGGCGTCGATGACGACTTCCTCGCCCTCGGCGGCGACAGCATCATCGCGATCCAGCTGGTCAACCGGGCCCGCCGCGAGGGCGTCGAGGTCACCCCGCGCGAGGTCTTCGTCCAGCGGACGCCGGCCGCGCTGGCGGCGCTCGTCGCCAGCCGGACCGCGACCGAAACCGCCGCGCCCGCCGCGCCTGCCGAAACCGCCGCGCCCGCCGCGCCTGCCGAAGCCGCCGCGCCTGCCGAAGCCGCCGAGGCCGCCGCGACTCCGGTCACCGGGTCCGCGGGAACCCCGGCCGGCCCGCCGTCGCCGCTCGCCACCTCCACCGGACCGGACCCGGCGGCGACCGGGGTGCTGACCCCGCCGCCGATCGTCGCCCGGCTCGCCGACTGGGGCGGGGAGATCCGGCGGTTCAACCAGGCCTTCCTCGTCCGGACCCCGGCCGGCGCCACCGAGGCGGACCTGCGGGCCGCGCTCGGCGCGCTGGTCGCGCACCACGACGCCCTGCGGGCCCGGCTGCTGCGGCCCGCGCCCGGGGTGTGGCTGCTCCAGATCGATCCGCCCGGCGACGGCCAGGCCGGCCCCGACCCCGACCTGCTGACCCGCATCGACGCCGCCGGGCTCGACCCGACCGCCCTGCGCGCGGTGGTCGCCGCCGCCTCCGGCTCCGCCGCCGGGCGCCTCGACCCCGACGCCGGGGCGGTGCTGCGCGCGGTCTGGCTCGATGCCGGCCCGACGGCGCCGGGCCGGCTGGTGCTGGTGGCCCACCACCTCGTCGTGGACGGCGTGTCCTGGCGGATCCTGCTGGCCGACCTCGAGGCGGCCCACGCGGCGGTCCGCGCCGGCCGCCGGCCGGTCCTCGAACCGGTCGGCACCTCGCTGCGCGCCTTCAGCCAGGTGATCACCGAGCTCGCGGCCGCCCCGGCCCGCCTCGGCGAGCTGACCCACTGGCTGCAGGCGCTCGCCCCGGGGGCGCGGCCGTTCACCGAGCCGCTCGGCCCGGCCGCGCCGGCCGCCGAACCCGCGCTCGGCCCGGCGGCTGTGGGCATCGTGGCCGACACCGGACGGCTGGTCGTCGAGCTGCCGCCGACGGCCACGGCCGCCCTGTTCACCGACGTCCCCGCGGCAACCGGCGCCGAGGTCACCGACATCCTGCTGGCCGGCCTGCGCATGGCGATCCGCCCCCGCCCGGCGGCCGGCGACGGCGACGGCGACCTGCTGGTCGATCTCGAACGCCACGGTCGCGAGGAGATCACCCCCGGGCTGGACCTCGCCCGCACCGTCGGCTGGTTCACCAGCATCGCGCCGGTCCGGCTCGCCCCGGCGCGGACCGCGACCGCCGGGACCCAGGCTGTCGAGACCCTGGCTGTCGAGACCCTGGCTGTCGAGACCCTGGCTGCCGGGACCCTGGCTGTCGAGACCCTGGCCGCTGAGACCCTGGCCGACGTGACGGCCCGCCTGCGGGCCACGCCCGAGCGCGGCATCGGCTTCGGCCTGCTCCGCTACGCCAACCCGCTGGCCGGCCCGACGCTGGCCCGGGCCGGGCGGGCCCAGGTGCTGTTCAACTACCTCGGTCGCTTCCGCGCCGACCGCCACGCTGACTGGGGACTGGCCGAGGAGTTCGACGCCCTCGCGGCCGAGCCCGACCCCGGTCTCGGCGTCGGCTATCCGCTGACCGTCGACCTGGTCAGCGTCGAGACGGACGACGGGCCGGTGCTGCGCGCGACCCTCACCTACCTGACGACCGTGCTGACGGCGGACGAGGCCGCCCGCATCGCCGACGGCTACCTCGACGCGCTGCGGGAGCTGGCCTCGCTCGGGCGGGCCGCCGGTCCCACGGCGGCCGGCGAGCCGGCCGAGCTCATCGCGCTCCCACCGGCCGAGGTGGACCGGATCGCGCGCACCTTCCCGGCGCCGATCGAGGACGTCTGGCCGCTCTCGCCGTTGCAGGAGGGCCTGTACTTCCACTCGGCGCTCGACGCGACCAGCGACGCCTACACCGCCCAGTTCTCGCTGGACTTCGACCACCGGCTCGACGCCGACCGGCTGCGCGTGGCCTGCGCGACCCTCATGGCCCGCACCCCGACCCTGCGCGCCGGCTTCCTCGGCGACGGGCTGTCCCGCCCGGCGCAGGTCATCGCGCGCGAGCTGCCCGCCCCGGTCGAGGAGATCGACCTGTCCGGACTGGCCGAGCCCGAACGGTCGGAGACGGCCGAGCGGATCGCCGCCGAGGACCGGGCCCGCCCGTTCGACGTCGCCCGCCCGCCGCTGTTCCGGCTGATCCTCGTCCACCTGGCCGAGACGCGGTCCCGGCTGGTGATCAATCGCCAGGTGCTGCTGTGGGACGGCTGGTCGGGTGCGCTCGTCGTCGAGGGGCTGCTCGGGCTGTACGCCGCCGGCGGCGAGGACGTGGCCCCGGCGGCGGCCGGGTCCTTCCGGGACTACCTGCGCTGGCTGCGCACGTGGGACACCGCCGCCGCGCAGCGGGCCTGGCGGTCGGCGCTGGCCGGCCTCGAGGGCCCGACGATGGTGGTGCCGGCCGCGCGGGGTCTGCCGCCGGTCGCCCCCGCGCGGATCACCGCCGAGCTGCCCGAGGCCACGGCCAGCGCGCTGCGGGCGGCCTCCCGCGCCCACGGCGTCACCCTGAACACGATCTTCAACGCCGCGCTGGCGCTGGTGCTGGCGGCCACGACCGGCTCGGACGACGTCGTGTTCGGCACGACCGTCGCCGGCCGCCCGACCGAGCTCGACGGCATGGACGAGGTCGTCGGCCTGTTCCTGAACACCGTCCCGGTCCGGGTCCGGCTCGACCCGCGGGAGACGGTCGGGGAGCTGCTGCGGCGCGTCGCCGCCGACCGCCTCGACCTGCTCGACCACGAGTACCTCGGGCTCGGCGAGATCCAGCGGGCCAGCGGGCACCCGGTGCTGTTCGACACGCTCTACGTCCTGCAGAACTTCATCGACGAGGTGGCGAACGACCAGACCAGCGCCCGCCACGGGATCGTCGCCGGCAGCAGCCTCGACCACACCCACTATCCGCTGACGTTCGTGCTGTTCCCCGGCGCGCGGATCACCGTCCGCCTGGAGCACCGCCCGGACGTCGTCGCGCCGGGCCTGGCCGAGGGGCTGTTCGCCCGCCTGCTGGCCATGGTCGACGCGCTGGTCGCGCACCTCGACGCGCCGGTGGGCTCCCTCGACCCGCTGCTACCGGCCGAGCGGGCCCGGCTGGACCAGGTGGTGTCCCCGCCGCTGCCGATCGGCACGGACACCGTCGCCGACCTGCTCGCCGCGCGGGCCGCGCGGATCGGCGAGTCGGTCGCGCTGGTCCTCGGCGAGCAGCGGCTGACCTACCGCGACCTCGACGACCGGGTGAACCGCCTGGCGCGGCTGCTGATCGCGCATGGCGCCGGCCCGGAGACGGTGGTGGCACTCGGGCTCGGGCGGACGGTCGACATGGTCGTCGCGCTGTTCGCCGTGCTGCGCACCGGCGCCGCGTACCTGCCGCTCGAACTGGACCATCCGCCGGCGCGCCTGCTGGAGATGGTGGCCGACGGCGGGGCCGCGCTGCTGGTCACGAGCCAGGCGACCGGCCGCTACCTGGCCGGCGGCGCGCAGGTGCCCGGCGCGGCGGACGCCCACGATGGCCCGACCTGGCTCGCGCTGGACACCGACACCATCGCCGCCGAGCTGGCCGCCACCCCGGCCGGTCCGCTGGCAGACGCCGAGCTCGGCGCCTTCGCCCGCGACCGCGCCGACCGGCTCGACCACCCGGCCTACATCATCTACACGTCGGGCTCGACCGGACGGCCCAAGGGCGTCGTCACGCCCTACCGCGGGCTGACGAACATGTGGCTCAACCACCGGGACGAGATCTTCACCCCGACGGTGGCGGCGACCGGGAGCCGGCGCCTGCGCGTCGCGCACACCGTCTCGTTCGCGTTCGACATGTCGTGGGAGGAGCTGCTCTGGCTCGTCGAGGGCCACCAGGTGCACATCTGCGACGAGAACCTGCGCCGCGACGCCGAGGGGCTCGTCGCCTACTGCGACCGCCACCGGATCGACGTCGTCAACGTCACCCCGACCTACGCGGCCCATTTGTTCGAGGCCGGGCTGCTGGAGCGGACCGAGTCGGCCGCCGATCCCGACGGCGATCCCGACGGCGACCCTGATGGCGGCACCGACGGCGACCCGGGGGATGGTCACCGGCACCGGCCGGCCCTGGTCATGCTGGGCGGCGAGGCCGTGCCCGACTCCCTCTGGACCCGGCTGCGGACCACCGACGGGACGGCCGGCTACAACCTGTACGGGCCGACCGAATACACGATCAACACCCTCGGCGCCGCGACGGNCGACAGCCCGACCCCGACCGTCGGGCGGCCGATCCGCAACACCGCGGTCCACGTGCTCGACCGCTGGCTGCGCCCGGTCCCGGACGGCGTGGCCGGCGAGCTGTACATCTCCGGCGACGGCCTCGCCCGCGGCTACCTCGACCAGCCCGGCCTGACCGCGACCCGCTTCGTGGCCGACCCGGCCCGGCCGGGCGGGCGGATGTACCGCACCGGGGACCTGGTGACCCGCCGGCCCGACGACGGCAACCTCGACTTCCTCGGCCGCACCGACGACCAGGTCAAGATCCGCGGCCACCGGATCGAGCTCGGCGAGGTCACCGCCGCCCTCGACGGGCACGAGGCGGTCAGCCAGTCCGCCGTCATCGCGGCGGCGGACCCGGTGACGCCGGGCGCGAAGCGGCTCGTCGCCTACGTCGTGCCGGCGGGACCCTCGGCCGCCGAGGTGGCGGCCATCGAGGACGAGCAGGTCGGCGAGTGGCGACAGCTCTACAGCGACGAGTACGAGCGGATCCCCACCGCCGTGACCGTCGAGGACTTCGCCGGGTGGGACTCCAGCTACGACGGGCAGCCGATCCCGCTGGCGGACATGCGCGAGTGGCGGGCGGCCACCGTCGACCGGATCCGGGCGCTCGCGCCCCGGCGGGTGCTGGAGATCGGCCTCGGCACCGGCCTGCTGCTCGGCCCGCTCGCGCCGGAGTGCGAGGCGTACTGGGGAACGGACTTCGCCGCCCCCGTCATCGCGAAGCTGCGCGCGGAGATCGCCGCCGACCCCGCCCGTTTCGGCCGGGTCGAACTGCGCCAGCAGCCGGCCCACCGCACTGACGGGCTGCCCACCGGCTACTTCGACACGATCATCATCAACTCGGTCATCCAGTACTTCCCGAGCGCCGACTACCTGCGCACGGTGCTGCTCGGCGCGCTCGACCTGCTGGCCCCGGGTGGATCGCTGCTCGTCGGCGACGTCCGTGACCTGGGCCGGCTGCGCGCGTTCCACGCCGCGCTCGAGCTCGCCCGCTCCGGCGCCGGCGCGGATCCGGCCCGGCTCGCGGCGGCCGTCGACCGGCGCCTGCTGCTGGAGAAGGAGCTCGTCGTCGCGCCCGCGTTCTTCCACGCGCTGGCCGCCGACGCCGGCGCCGAGGCGTGCGTGCGGGTCAAGCGTGGCCGCCACCGCAACGAACTCACCCGGCACCGCTACGACGTCGTGCTGCGCCGCGCGGCGGCGGACCGCCCGACCCCGACCGGCGCCGGCGCCGACCTCCGCCTGAGCTGGGGGGCAGATGTAGGCGGCCTCGACGGGCTCGCCGCGATCATCGGCGCCCGCCGGCCGGCCCGGGTGACCCTGACCGCCGTCCCCGACGCCCGCATCGCCGCCGAACTCGCCGCGAGCAGAGCCGTCGACCTGGCCGCGAGCTCAGCCGTCGAACTCGCCGCGGTCGCGGCCAGCGGCTCGGCCGGCGAGGCCGAGGCGGGGGGCGGCATCGTCGAGCCCGAGGACGTCTACGCGCTGGCCGACACCCTCGGCTACGAAGCGGCGCTCGCGGCGCGGCCAGACGACCCCGGGCTGCTCGACGCCGTGCTCGTGCGCGGCTCGGGGGCCGCGGCCCTGCCCGTCGGCGTCCCCGGCACCCGTGACGTCCGCCCGGACGACCGGGCGGCGCCCACGAACGACCCGACGGCCGCCCGGGCCGCCGGGGCGCTGGTCGCACGCCTGCGCACCGATCTTGCGGCGGTGCTGCCCGACTACCTGGTGCCGGCGGCGTTCGTGCCGCTGCCGGCGATCCCCCGCAACGCCAACGGCAAGCTTGACGTGGCCGCCCTGCCGCCGGCCGAGCCGGTGGCGGCGAGCTCCGGCCGGGCACCGGCCACGGAGCTCGAGCGCACCCTGGCCGAGCTGTTCGCCGACGTTCTCGGTCTGCCCGAGGTCGGGGCGGAGGACGACTTCTTCGCCCTGGGCGGCCATTCCCTGCTCGCGACCCGCGTGGTCAGCCGGGCCCGGGGGGCGCTCGAGGTCGACCTGGCCATCCGCGACCTGTTCGAGGCACCGACGGTGGAGGCGCTGGCGGCCCGACTGGCCGACCGCGTCGCCGCCGCGTCCACCGCCGCGCCGACCGCGGGGCGCCCGGCGCTGGTCGCGGGCCAGCGACCCGAACGGATCCCGCTCTCCCCGGCGCAGCGTCGGCTGTGGCTCGTCGAGGCGTTGTCCGGCGGGAACGACGCCTACAACTACCCGATCGTTCTGCGCGTCGGCGCCCGCCTCGACGTCGACGCGCTGCGCGCCGCCGTCACCGACCTGCTCGGGCGGCACGAGGCCCTGCGGACGGTCGTCGTCGCCGCCGTCGACGGCCAGCCCTACCAGCGGATCCTCGACCCCGCGGCCGCGACCCCCGCCGTCGACGTCGTCGAGTGTGCCCCGGGCGAGGTGACCGGCCGGATCACCCGGCTGGCCGCCCACCCGTTCGACCTGGCCGCCGAGGCGCCGCTGCGGCTGACCGTGCTGCGCGGCCCCGACGACGACGTTCTGGTCGTCGTCCTGCACCACATCGCGACCGACGAGTGGTCGGACCGGCCGTTCCTGCTCGACCTGGACGCGGCCTACGCCGCCCGACGGGCCGGGCGCGCGCCCGCGTGGGCGCCGTTGCCGGTGCAGTACGCCGACTACACGCTCTGGCAGCGGGCCCTGCTCGGCGACCCGGCCGACGAGGGCGGCATGGCCGCCCGCCAGCGCGCCTTCTGGCTGGACGCCCTGCGGGGACTGCCGGAGGAGATCGCGCTGCCGCTGGACCGGCCGCGCCCGGCCGTCCGCGACGGCGCCTCGGGGCGGGCGGTCCGGGTCCTGCCCGAAGCGGTCGCGACCGGGCTGCGGGCGCTGTGCGCGGCGACCGGGACTTCCATGTCGATGCTCGCCCACGCGGCCCTCGCGGCCCTGCTGCACCGGCTGGGCTCCGGCGACGACATCCCGATCGGCGTGCCGATCTCCGGGCGGACCGACGCCGCGCTGGAGGGGCTGGTCGGCTTCCTGGTCAACACGCTGGTGATCCGGTCCGACCTGGGCGGCGACCCGAGCTTCCGGGAGCTGCTGGGCCGGACCCGCGGGACGGACCTGGCCGCCTTCGACCACCAGGACCTCCCCTTCGAGGACGTGGTCGCGGCGATCAATCCACGCCGGACGCCGGGCGTCAACCCGCTGTTCCAGGTGATGGCCGGCTACCACCACCTGGCCGGCGACGACCGGGAGCTGTTCGGCGGCCCGGTGACCTGGATCGACCCCGAGGTCGGGGCGGCCAAGTTCGACCTGGACGTGACGTTCGTCGACCGGGCCGCGCGGGGCGAGATCACCGTGCTGGTCGACTTCGCCACCGACGTCATCGAGCCGGCCGGCGGTGCCCGGCTGGCCGACCGGCTGCTCCGCCTGCTGGCCGGGATCGTCCGCGACCCCGACGGACCGGTGAGCCGGCTGGAGATCTCCGACGCCGAGGAGCGGGCGGCCGCCCTGCGCGCGGCCGCCGGCCCGCGGCGAGCGCTGTCGGCGCCGGGGACGACCGTGCCCGACCTGCTCGCCCGGGCCGTGGCCGCGCATCCCGACCGGACCGCGCTGGTCACCGCCGGCGGCCGGACGACCTTCGCCGAGCTCGCGGGGGAGGTGGACCGGATCGCGGGCCGCCTGTCCCGGCTGGGCGGCGACCCGGAGGCGGTGGTGGCGCTCGCCCTGCCCCGGGCGCTGATGGTGCCGGCGATCTTCGGTGTGCTGGCGGCGGGCGCGAGCTACCTGCCGATCGACGTCGAGCAGCCGGTCGACCGGCTCGCGTTCCTGCTGGCCGACGCGGCCCCGACCGCCGTCCTCACCACCCGGGCCTTCGCCGGCCGGCTGCCGGCCGTCCCCGCCCCCGTCCTGCCCCTCGGCGATCCGGCGTTCGGCGATCCGGCGTTCGGCGATCCGGCGTTCGGTGACCCGGACCTGGGCGGTCGGGCCGAGCGGGCCGCCGCGCGGCCCGACCCGGCCGGTGCGGCCAGCGTGATCTACACCTCGGGGTCGACCGGCGTTCCGAAGGCGGTCGTCGGCACCCACCGGGGCCTGGTCAACCTGTTCGCCTCGCACGCGGTCGACCTCATCGCGCCGGCCGAGCGCGCCGCCGGCCCCGACCGGGATCCGCAGCGGGTCCTGCACGCGGCCTCGTTCAGCTTCGACGGATCGTGGGAGCCGTTGCTGTGGCTGCTGGCCGGACACGAGGTCCACGTCGTCGACGAGCGGATCGCCCGGGACGCGGCCGCGCTCGTCGAGTACGTCGAGCGGGCCCGCATCGACGTGCTCGACCTGACTCCGACCTACCTCCAGGAGCTGCTGAGCCAGGGGTTCCTGCGCCCCGACGGCCACCGGCCGGGCGTGCTGCTGGTCGGTGGCGAGGCCACCCCGGCGCCGCTGTGGGAGCGGCTGCGCGCGATCCCCGGGATGGTGGCGCACGACCTGTACGGGCCCACCGAGTACTCGGTCGACGCCTACGGCTGGCACAGCACCGGGACCGGCACCGACCCGTCGGCCGCCGCCGCGAGCGCGGACCCGGGCTGGGCCGCGCCGATCGCCAACACCCGGGCCTACCTGCTGGACGCCGCGCTGGCGCCGGTCCCGGACGGGGTGGCCGGCGAGCTGTACCTGTCCGGTCCCGGGCTGGCCCGGGGCTACCTCGGCCGCCTCGGCCTGACCGCCGGCCGGTTCGTGGCCGACCCGTTCGGGGCGCCGGGGGAGCGGATGTACCGCACCGGCGACCTCGCCCGCCGCCGGTCCGACGGCGCACTCACCTTCCTCGGGCGCGCGGACGACCAGATCAAGCTGCGCGGCTTCCGGGTCGAGCTCGGCGAGATCGAACGGGCCCTGGCGGCGGCACCCGGCGTCGGCACGGCCGCGGTCGTCTTCCGCCCGGACGCCCCGCCCGCGCTCCAGCTCGTCGCCTACCTGGTGCCCGATCCGGCAGCCGGGGCCGGGGTCGGGAGCGGAGCCGGGGCTGGGGTCGGGCCGGAGCCGGTCGAGTCGGCCCGGGCCCACGTGGCCCGGGTGCTGCCGGCGTACATGGTCCCGCAGGCGTTCGTCGCGCTGGACGGGCTGCCCCGCACGGTGAACGGCAAGCTGGACCGGGCGGCGCTGCCCGAGCCGGCCGCCCCGGCGCCGGTTGCCGGCCGGCGCCCCCGCGACGCCCGGGAGGAGCTGCTCGGCGAGCGGTTCGCGGCCGTGCTCGGCCTCGACCGGGTCGGCCTCGACGACGACTTCTTCGCCCTCGGCGGCCATTCCCTGCTCGTCATGCGGCTGTGCGCGGCCATCCGGTCGGCGTTCGGCGTGGAGATCACGCCGCGGACGGTCTTCGAGGATCCGACGGTGGCCCGGCTCGCCCGGCGGATGGACTCCGCCGGCACGGCCCGCGCGGCGGTCCGCCGTCGGCGGCGTCCGCAGCACCCGCCGCTGTCGTACGCGCAGCGGCGCCTGTGGGTGGTCGGGCAGGTGGAGGGACCCAGCCCGACCTACAACATTCCCATCACCTGGCGCCTGGTCGGGCCGCTGGACGTGGCCGCCCTGCGCGCCGCGGTGCACGACGTGGTGGTCCGGCACGAGGCGCTGCGGACCATGTTCCCGACCGTCGACGGCGAGCCGGTGCAGCGCATCCTCGACCCGACCGAGGTGACGATTCCGTTCGAGGTGGTCGAGTGGGCGTCCGCGGCCGGCGGTGCCCGGCCCGAACCGCAACCGCAACCGCAACCGCAACCGGAACCGGAACCGGGCGGGCAGGAGCTGGCGGACCTGCTGGTCGAGGCGGCGGCCTACCCGTTCGACCTCGAACGCGAGCCACCGATGCGGGTGCGCGTCGTCCGGTGCTCGCCGCAGCTGCACCTCGCGCAGTTCCTGATCCACCACATCGCGGCCGACGAGGGGTCCGACGCTCCGCTGGCCCGCGACCTGTCGGTCGCCTACCGGGCGCGCCTCGCCGGCGGTGCACCGCAGTGGGCGCCGCTGCCCGTCCAGTACGTCGACTACACGCTGTGGCAGCGGGAGCTGCTCGGCGACGAGTCCGACCCGTCCTCGCCGGCCGCCAGATCGCGGGAGTTCTGGCGGCGGGCGTTGGCCGGCCTGCCCGCCGAACTGGCGTTGCCGACCGACCGGCCGCGGCCGGTCGAGCCGAGCCACACCGGCGGGATCGTCGAGACGTCGATCGATGCCGGGGCGCTCGCCGCGCTGCGCGCCGTCGGGCGGGCGCACAACGTCAGCATGTTCATGGTGCTGCGGGCCGCCGTCGCGACGCTGCTGCACCGACTGGGCGCCGGGGAGGATGTTCCCCTCGGCAGCCCGGTCGCCGGCCGGGTCGACGAGACCGTCGACGACCTCGTCGGCTTCTTCCTCAACACGCTGGTCCTGCGGACCGACCTGTCGGGTGACCCGTCGTTCGGCGAGCTGCTGGGGCGGGTCCGCGACAGCGACCTCGCCGCCTTCGACCATCAGGACCTGCCGTTCGACCGGGTGGTGGACGCGGTCAACCCGCCGCGGCTGCTGGCCCGCCATCCGCTGTTCCAGGTCATGGTCGTGTACCTGACGGCGTCCGACGCCGTCGACGAGCTGGACCTCGACGCGGTCAGTGGCCGTCTCGAACCGGTGCGACGGACCAGCGCCAAGTTCGACCTGTCCTTCGACTTCATCGAACGGGCCGGGGCCGACGGCGGCCTGACCATCGGCGTCGCCTACAGCGACGACCTGTTCGACCGTTCCAGCGCCAGCCGGCTCGCCGAGCGGCTGCGGGACGTGCTCGCCGCGGTCACCGCCGACCCGTCGGCACCGCTGCGCGCGTTGGCGCTGAGCTGGCCGGCCACCTTCGCGGCCCCGGCGGGTGCCGACCGCGTGCCGCCGGCCCCGGCGTTGCCCGCCGGCGACGAGGAAGGGGCCCCGGCCGGGCGCGATCCCGCGAACGACATCGAGGCGGCCCTGGTCGCCGCGTTCGCGACGGTGCTCGGGGTCGAGGCGGTCGGCGTCGACGACGACTTCTTCGCCCTCGGCGGCGACAGCATCGTCGCCATGCGGCTGGTCACCCGGATCCGGGCCGCCGGCCTCACCGTGACCCCGCGGCTGCTGTTCGGCCACCGCACGCCCGAGACGCTCGCCACCGTCGTCACGCGCCAAGCACCCGCTCCGGCTCCGGCGCCGTCCGCCGCCACCGCCGTCGCGGGGACGGCGCACACGTCCGACAGCGCCGTGGCCGAGGCGGGCACCGGGCCGGCCGCTGTGCTCCTCGTCCCGCCGACCCCGGCCCTGCAGGCGGCGCGCGGCCGCGGAGCGTCGTTCGCCTCCTTCTCCTCGCCGGTGCTGCTGCGCACCCCGGCCGGGCTGGACCTGTCCACGCTGCGCGCGGCGATCACGGCGGTCGTGGACCAGCACGACGTGCTGCGGGCTCGGCTCGTCCGCTCGGACGCCGCCGGCCCTGTCCCGCCCGGTGCGGCGACGGTGGGCGCGGACGGCGGACCTGCCTGGTCGCTGGCGATCGCGCCGCGCGGCAGTGTCGACGTCGGTCCCTGGCTCCGCCGGATCGACGCCGTCGACCTCGCCGCGGTCGACGGCTTCGACAGCGGGCGCGGGCTGGGGCTGATCTCGGGTCTCGCGGCGGCGGCCAACGCTGAACTCGATCCGGACAACGGGCAGGCCATCCGCTGCGTCTGGCTGGACGCGGGCGACGCACGACCGGGCCGGCTACTGCTGATCATTCACCACGCGCTGATCGACGGCGTCTCCTGGCCGATCGTGCTGGCGGATCTCCGCGCCGCGGCGGCCGCGCTCGGGGCGGGTGGGCGGCCCCAGCTCGCCCCTGTTCCGGTGTCCTACGCGCAGTGGGCGCGTCGTCTCGACCAGGCGGCGCGCACGGCCGAGGCGGAGGCCCGGCTGCCGTTCTGGGTGGACCTGCACGACCGGGCCACGCCCGTGGCCTGGACAGCGGCTTCGGCCGGGTCGGGCCAGGTCGGCCAGCCGCAGGCGATCACCGTGAGTCTGCCGCCGGAACGGGCGGCCGCCCTGCTGTCGACGGTCCCCGCCGCGTTCGGTATCGGCGTGGGCGAGCTTCTGCTCGCGGCGCTGTCCCTGGCCGTGGCCGACCAGACCCGACCCGGCGAGGGCGGCGCGGCGGGGATGGTCGTCGCCGTGCAGGCCCACGGCCGGCAGGAGCAGATCGTCGACCAGCAGGACCTGTCCCGGACGGTCGGCTGGATGGCCGAGATCTTCCCGTTCCTGCTCGAGCGGACCGCCGACGACGGCGCCGCCTTCGGTGAGTTCGCCGTGGACGCCGCCGTGGCACGGGTGCGCGCGCTCCTGGCCCAGCTCCCCGACGGCGGAACCGACTACAGCATGCTGCGCTTCCTCAACCCGCGGACCGCGCCGCACCTGTCGGCCGCTCCCACACCGACGATCTACCTGAACTACGTGGGTCGGCTGAGCCGAGGCGAGGTGGCGGACTGGTCCGTCGCCGCCGAGGACGAGGCGCTCTTCGCCGACTGGAACGCCGACTCACCCGATCCGTTCCCGTTGAGCCTGATCGTGCGAGCCGTCGACGGCCCGGACGGCCCCGAGTTGAGCGCGCGCTGGAGCAGCGGCCCGGATGGGCCGGGCGCGGTAGTGGTGGGCAACCTCGCGGCCGCGTGGCTGCGGGCGCTCGCCGCGCTCGCCGCCCGCGCCGCACACCCGGGGGCAGCGAAACACCCGGCAGTCGCTTCGGCCGGCCGCACCTGAGTCCACCCCACGACCGCGGGTCGGGATCGGCCCGCGGCTGAGCAAAGAGAGAAACGACAGTGCGAGACACGCCGAAACCCAGTGGGCGCAGTGCGACCGGCGCGACCGGCGCGACCGGCGCGGTCCGCGAGGAGATCCTGGACCTGGCCATCGGCCCGATGCCGGGCTGGGGCGCCGCCTGCGCGCGGGACATCATGGCGACGCTGAGGTCCGACACCGAGCCCTTTCCCTGCGTCTTCGCGGTGGGCGCGGCCCACAAGGGCGGGCTGCGGTTCGGTTTCGTCGAGGACCTGCGCGACGCGCGGACCTGGTCCGTCCTGCCGGACATCCTGGCCACGTATCTGTCGGTCTACCAGTCGATATCGCGCGACACCTCGCTGGTCGTGTTCTTCGGATCCGGCGGCGGGACGGCGGGGCAGGAGACCGACGACGTCCTGTCCTACGAACAGCGGTTCTGGTCGATCCTGAGCTACCTGCACGACAGCGACGGCGAACCCTGGCCGTCGGACATCCCGACCGACACCGACGATCCCGGCTGGGAGTTCAGCTTCCGCGGCACCCCCATCTTCGTCGTCTGCAACACGCCGGCGCACCGGCGACTGCGCAGCCGCAGCAACCCGGTCTTCACCATCACCTTCCAGCCTCGTTGGGTCTTCGCCGGGCTGGAGCCGACCAGTCCGCGGGGCGCGGCCGCACGGAAGGTCATTCGCGAGCGCCTCGCCCGGATGGACGAGGTGGATTCGACGCCGTTGCTGGGCTCCTACGGCGACCCGGCCAACCGGGAATGGAAGCAGTATTTCCTGCGCGACGACGCCTCGGTCGCCGAGTCCTGCCCGTTCCACGCCGGGGCCGGCCGCCAACCGGCCGGAACACCCGCCGGGCAGGCGGGGCCGTCGCTGACCGAGTCGGGCGCGACGGGTCCGTTCAAGGTGGTCATCAACCAGGAACAGCAGTTCTCGGTGTGGCCGCACGGGCGGCCCAACGCGCTCGGCTGGTTCGACACCTCCGTCACGGGAACCCGGCAGCACTGCCTGGACAGCATCGAGCTGACCTGGACCGATATGCGGCCACGCAGCCTGCGACGGCGGATGTCGGGACGCGGCGGCGACTCGTCCGGCGGTGCCGCGCGGGTGCGCACCGGCCGGTACGGCACCGTCGGCGGCCCGAATCCGGCGCCGGGCCGCGGGCCGGTCGCCACGAGTTCCGTCTGATCGGAGGGGACGAACCATGGTCACGAGCCGGCCTTCCAGCCCCCCGTCGGTTCCATCGGGCGACGTCGTCGGGGGCCGGACCGACCTCGCCCAGCGGGGAACGGATGCGGACGCCTTCGCCAGCGGGCGGGTGGACCCGCTCGTCGGGCGCTCGCTCACCGCCCTGGTGGCGGACGCGACCCGCCGGACGCCGGACGCGACCGCCGTCGTCGACCTGGCCGACCGGGCGGCGCAGGGAGCCGTCACCCTCACCTACCTCGACCTCGAACGACGGGCCGAGGCCCTCGCCGCGTCGCTGCGCGCGGTCGGCGTCGGCCCGGAGGTGACCGTCGGCGTGTGCCTGCCACGCTCGGCCGCCCAGGTGGTGGCCCTGCTCGGGGTGCTGCGGGCCGGCGGCGCGTTCGTGCCGCTGGACGTCTCCTGGCCGGCGCGGCGCATCAGCGCGGTGGCCGACGAGGCCCGGATCTCCGCGGTGGTGGCCGGGACGGCCGGCGCCCCGCCGGAGCTGTCGGCCGGCGCCGGCTTCGTGCCGCTGCTCCGGCTGGACCCCGCCGGCCGGCTCGCCACCGCCGGCACGTCCGCCAGGCCCGTCCCGGGCGACGCCCCGAGCTCCCTCGCGGACCCGAGCTCCGCCGGGGACCCGCACGCGGCCGGGGATTCGTACTCGACCGTGGACATGGAGAACCTCGCCTATGTCATCTACACCTCCGGCTCGACCGGGACGCCCAAGGGCGTGATGATCCGCCATCAGGCGATCTGCAACCGGCTGCACTGGCAGGTCGACCTGCTGGGCCTCACCGGCGACGACACCGTCCTGCACAAGGCGCCGCTGAGCATCGACATCTCGATCAACGAGGTCTTCCTGCCGCTGGTCGCCGGCGCACGCATCGTGATCGCGCCGCCGGGGGCCGAGACGGATCCGGGCACGTTGCTCGCGATCGTGCACGCGCATGCGGTGACGTTCTGCTACGTCGGACCGGCCACGCTCGGGGCGATGCTCGAACGTCCGGACGCCGAGGAGGCGGGACGGTCGCTGCGGCACGTCTGGTGCGGGGGCGAGGTCCTGCGCGACGAGGCCTACCGGCGCTTCCGGGAGCGGTGGCGGGCCCGGCTCTACCACGGCTACGGCCCGGCCGAGGCGACGATCGGCGTGTCCTGCCGGGTGTTCGACCCGGATCAGGCCACCGCCCGCGTGTCGATCGGCCGGCCGAACCCGAACACCCAGATCCGGGTTCTGGACGCCGACTACAACCCGGTGCCCCTCGGCGCGGCCGGCGAGCTGTTCATCAGCGGGTTGCCGCTGGCCCGGGGCTACCTCAACGACCCGCGGCGCACCGCCGACCAGTTCGTGCCCGACCCGTTCAGCTCGGTCCCGGGCAGCCGGATGTACGCCACCGGGGACCTGGGCCGGTTCCGGACCGACGGGGAGATCGAGTTCCTCGGCCGGGCCGACAACCAGGTGAAGTTCCGCGGCTTCCGGGTGGAGCTGGAGGAGATCGAGAACGTCCTGTGCGGCCAGCCCGGCATCCGCCACGCCGCCGTCGTCGTCGTCCCCGGCGAGGCGGGCGACGGCGAGGCGGGCGACGACGAGCTGCGGGCGTACTGCGTGCGCGCGGGGACGGGCGGCCCGCCGAACCTGCGCGCCGTCCTGGCCGGGCAGCTTCCCGCGCACATGGTCCCGGACACCTTCGTCGACGTCGCCGAGCTGCCGCTGACCGCGGCCGGCAAGATCGACCGGCGCGCCCTCGCCGCGCCCGCCCCGCCGCCGCAGCCACCGCAGGAACAGCAGCCACCGCAGGAACAGCAGCCGCAGCCCACGACGATTCCCGCTGGAGGAGGAACCCGATGACTTCTGACCAGGCCACGACGCTGGCCGGGTTCGACGAACTGGCCCGCCGGGTGGAGGCCGCCCAGGATGGTCCGGACGCGCACGCGCTGGTGCGCGCGTTCGCGGCGAACCCCGCCTTCCGCCCGGCCGAGTGGGAGGAGCTGACCACCGAGGACGACCCGTACCGCCGCCCGGTCCGGCCCGCCGACCTGGCCTGGCTGAACTACGGCACCGCCCTGGGACCGGACGACACGCTCGGGCTCTCGGGCCTGCTCGGGCACCGGATGCTGCGCAACATCTACGACGCGGACCTGCTGTACCTGCCGCCGAACCGGAACGCGGCGGCCGATCGTGACGGCGCGGACTTCTACGGCGCGGCGAACCGGCTACGCGCCGCGCTCGCCCAGCCGGTCCTCGAACGTCACCTGTTCTCGTTCCTGGCACCCCAACGCCCGTCCCTGTCGGGCGGTCCGTCGGTCGACGGGGTGCTGGGCGAGCTGCGCGGCTACTGGGAGGAGCGCCGGGACCATCCGGGGGACGCGTTCGCGGTGCTGCGCGGCACCCGCGACCGCCGCGAGGCGACGACGTTCGCGCTGTTGCAGCTCTCGGCGTTCCTGCCCGCGGCACGCACGGCGACCGCCCGCGCGTCGCTCGGCGAGTACGACCCGGCCCACGCGGTCGCCCGGGAACTGCTGGTCGAGGACTACCGGCGCTGGGTGGCGGACTCGTCCGCGTGGACGGCGCTGCTCGCCGCGGCCGAGCTCACCCCGACGGTCGGGGCGTACTGGCAGCTGTACCTGAACACCTCGTTGGCCCGCGGCAACCATCTGCACCTGCTGTCCCGCTCGCCGTACCGGCACGCCGAACTGCTCGGCGCGTTCGTGCACCAGTGCATCGACGACGCGGTCGTCGCCACCGCCTGGGCGGACGCGATCGAGGACGGCCTCGGCGAGCGGCCGGCCCTGTTCACCGCGCGACCGTCGGCGGCCACCCCGGCCACCCCGGCCACCCCGGACGGCCTGGACGGCCTGGACGGCCTGGACGGGCTGGTCGACACGCTGCTCACCCCGCTGCTCGCGCTGTCCGGGGACGCGGCCCTGATCGCCTTCCACGCCGGCTTCACCGACGCCGCCGAGCTCGCCCGCCGGTGGGACCGCGACCTCGCGGACCAGTTGGCCTGGGCGGACGCGATCGAGGAGTACAAGGCGAAGGCGCGGGCCATCGACGCCTACCTCACGACCGAGGGGATCGAGGTCGACCTGGACACGTTCGTCGAGTCGTGCGACGAGACGTCGACGACGCACGTCCACGACGAGCACCGACTGGTCATGATCGAGTCGGGTGACATGCACTTCTGGAACAATGTCACTCACAAGATCGCACTGAGTGACGGCGACAAGATTCTCATTCCCAAGTCGCGGCTCCACGGATCCACGGTGCTGTCCGGTTCGTGCACCTACCACCAGCCGATCATCCCGGACGACATGTACCTGACGTTCTGATCGCGCGCCAGTCGGGCGCTCGGGGCGCTACCCGCCGGTGGGCTACTCCACCCCGGCTGGTTCGGGCCGCGGGATCTGCGGCTGGCGGTTGGCGGGGCCGTCCGCCGCGGGGTCAGCGGGGCGGCCGGGGAGGAAGAGGCTGGCGACGAAGCCGACGGCGGTCAGCGCGATGATCCACCAGTACGTCGTGCCGAACGCCTCGGCGACCTTGTCGGCGACCGAGCCGGGAAGCTGCACCCCCGCCGATTCGGCGAGGGCGCCTTCGCCACCACCGACGCCCGGCAGCCGGCTGGCGATGGCGTGCTGCAGCTCGACGGCGACCAGCGCGGTGGCCAGCGACCCGCCGACCCGCTGCAGGATGTTCAGGGTCGTGGTCGCGCGCGGCACCGCCGCCGGCTCGAGCGTCGCGTAGGCGGCGGTCATCGCGGGCATCATCGCCGCTCCGAAGCCCAGCCCGCGGACGAACAGCGACAGGGCCAGCAGCGCCTCGTTGGTGTGCGCGTCGACCTGGGTGAACGGGAGCGTGCCGAGCAGGGCGAGCGCCATGCCCAGCGGGACGACCGACCGGGCGCCGCGGCGGTCGACGACCCGTCCCGCGATCGTCATGGCGATCATGGCGCCCAGTCCCTGCGGTGCCATGAGCAGTCCGGCGTCGCTGGCGCTCTGTCCGCGCGCGATCTGGTAGTACAGCGGCAGCAGGAACATCGCGCCGAACAGCATCGCGCCGATCGCGAAGGTCGTGAGGCCCGCCATGCTGAACGTCCGGTCACGGAAGAGCCGCAGGTCGAGCAGGGCGCCGTCGCGGCGCAGGGCGTACCCGACGAAGCCGGCCAGCAACGCCAGGCCGAGGCCGATGCTGACCTCCACCTTCGCGGCCCCGAAGCCGCCGCCGTTGCCTGCCTCGGACAGGCCGTAGACGAGCGCCGCCAGCCCCGGCGAGATCAGCGCCAGGCCGGGTAGATCGAGGCGGTGGTGCGCCGAGCCGCGGTCGTCGCGGGGCAGCACGCGCCAGGACAGGAACAGGGCGAGCACGCCGATCGGCACGTTCACGTAGAAGATCCAGCGCCAGCTGAGATGGTCGACGATCAGACCGCCGACGACCGGGCCGAGGACCGGCGCGATGAGCGTCGGGACGCCGATGATGCTCATGACCCGGCCCATCCGTCGCGGGCCCGCGGCCTGGGCGAGCACGGTCATGCAGATCGGCATGATCATGCCTCCGCCGAGTCCCTGCAGGATCCGGAAGGCGATCAACGCCTCCGCTGACCAGGCGACCCCGCACAGGGCGCTGCCGGCGACGAACAGCGCCAGGGAGATGTTCCACATCCTCGTCGCACCGAACCGCTCGACCGACCAGCCGGCCAGCGGGATCACGACGGCCAGCGCGAGCAGATAGCCGGTGCTCACCCAGGAGATCGTCGANAGTGACGTGTGGAACTCGTTGCCGAGCGCGTGGATGGCGACCGAGACGATCGTCGTGTCGAGGATCACCATGATCGCGCCGAGCATCACCGTGACGGACAGCCGGATCAGTGCCGGGTCGAGCCTGTCGTCCGACCCGGGCCCGGGCCCGGGCGCGGCGGTTGCGGGCGGCGGGGCCGCGTTGGGTTGGTCGGGCACATTGATCTCCGTGGTGAAGGTGGCGGGCGCTGGGGACGGTCGGTCGAGTTCGGACCTGTCCGCTCGACTTCGGAGCCGATCGGGCAGGAACCCGGGACGTCGCCCCGTCGGCGACCGGACGGGACAGAGCTTGTCGCCGCCCAGCATCGGGCGTTCGTTGAGTGGTGTCAAATATATGATGGGGACCACGATATGGGCGGCGGCGTGCCGCTACGATTGAGGGGTGATCGAGGACGCTCAGGAGGCCGCCGGAAAGGTGGCTGCCCAGGGCGCGGCCACGCGCGGGGTGACGGCTGGCGGGGCGGCGGCGGGCGGAGTGACTGCGGACGGAGTGACGGACGGCGAGACGACGGCTCGCGAAGCGTGGCGCGCCATCCTGGCGTTGATGTTCAGTGGCGAGGCGCCCGGCCGGATGCACGCGGTCTGCCAGGCATTCGATCTCACGCCGGCCGCTTTCAAGATTCTTATGGTGCTGTCAAGCGGGCCGCGTCCGATGCGCGAGCTCGTCGAATCCTTCCGCTACGACCCGAGCTATCTGACCAGCGTCGTCGACCTGCTCGAGCGCCGCGGCGTCGCCCGGCGTGAGCCGCATCCGACCGACCGGCGGGCCAAGACGGTCGCGATGACCGAGGAGGGCCGACGCATTCTCGCCCACGCCCAGGAGCTGCTGTCCGTTCCCCCGGCGTCGGTGCAGATGCTCTCGCCGGACGAGCAGCAGCAGCTGCTGCGCCTGCTCATGCGCATCGTCGACGCGGAGCCCGCCATTCCCGCCGCGATGCGTCCACGCCCCGTCGCCTTCCCAGCCGACTGATCGCCACGCCCGGCCAGGCAGTCCGCGGCGGAGGGGCGGGCCACCCGTTCGGGTGGGGATCAAGAAATTCGGGGGTTCGGCCTGTCAACCGGCCATCACGGCTGCTCTGATCGTCTGCGGGTGTCGTCCCGGGCGGCGTGACGGCACTCGCCGGTCGGTCTGCGGCAAGGAACGTGCTGGTGGCGGGCCATGGGCCGACCCGAAACAGGGGTGGAGGGCGCTTCCGGCAATGGCGGGCCGGCCGGACATAGGACGTTGTGCGCCCGGCCCGGGTGCCGGAGTTCCCCCGAATGCGGGCCGTCAGACAGGGTCGTGGCAACCAGCGCGTGGATAACGTGACCAGCGCCGGCAGGTTTCTGGAGCCGGTGCGCCGAGCCGCGCGGCCCGGGGCCGTCTATCCGTCGGGCCCGTCCCCGCCGACGGTAACGACACATTCATTGTGGGCTGCCCGGCGGCGGTCGTGACACCCGTCGCCGGGACCGCGCGCGCCACCGCCGGCAGCGGCAACACGATCGGGAGTGGAATGTGACACTCGTGCACGATACGCCGGCCGGGCATTCGGACCCGCCGGTGGACGAGGCCCCGCCCAGGGTCGTGAGGAGCTTGTTGCAGTACCTGCGGACGACGTCTCACAAGGACATCNCCGTGATGTACTTCATCGTCTCGCTGCTGTTCTTCGCGTTCGCCGGAGTCCTGGCGATGTTCATGCGGGCCGAGCTCACCCGGCCGGGCCTGCAGTACATCTCGAACGAGCAGTACAACCAGTTGTTCACGATGCACGGCACGCTGATGCTGCTGATGTTCGCCACGCCGATCGCGTTCGCGTTCGCGAACTACCTGGTCCCGCTGCAGATCGGCTCGCCGGACGTGGCTTTTCCACGCCTGAACGCGTTGTCGTTCTGGTTCTGGCTGTTCGGCAGCCTGACGGTCACCGCCGGTTTTCTCACGCCGAACGGTGCCGCCTCCTTCGGCTGGTTCGCCTATGCGCCGCTGTCGAACACCGCCTACTCGCCGGGTGTCGGCAGTGACCTGTGGGTGGTGGGCCTGACCGTCTCCGGTCTGGGCACCATCCTGGGCGCGGTCAACTTCATCACGACGATCCTGTGCCTGCGGGCGCCCGGCATGACGATGTTCCGGCTGCCGATCTTCTGCTGGAACCTGCTGGTGACCTCGATCCTGGTGCTGGTCGCCTTCCCGGTGCTCGCGGCCGCGTTGCTCGCCCTGGAGGCCGACCGCCGGTTCGGCTCGCACATCTTCGACGCGAGCAACGGTGGCGCCATCCTCTGGCAGCACCTGTTCTGGTTCTTCGGGCATCCCGAGGTGTACATCATCGCCCTGCCTTTCTTCGGGATGATCACGGAGATCATTCCGGTGTTCTCCCGCAAGCCGCTGTTCGGCTACAAGGGGCTGGTCTACGCGACCATCGGCATCGGGGCGCTGGCGATCGCCGTGTGGGCGCACCACATGTATGTCACCGGTGCGGCGCTGCTGCCGTTCTTCGCCTTCCTGACGTTCCTCATCGCGGTGCCGACCGGGGTCAAGTTCTTCAACTGGATCGGCACGATGTGGCGCGGACAGATCAGCTTCGAGGCGCCGATGCTGTTCGCCGTCGGCTTCCTGATGACGTTCCTGTTCGGTGGTCTTACCGGTGTTCTGCTGGCCAGCCCGCCGATCGACTTCCACGTCTCGGACAGCTACTTCGTCGTCGGCCACTTCCACTACGTCGTCGCCGGGCTGCTGTTCGCCGGCTTCGGCGGGGTGTACTTCTGGTTCCCGAAGGTCACCGGCCGGATGATGAACGAGCGGCTCGCGAAGATTCATTTCTGGACGATGTTCGTCGGCTTCCACACGACCTTCCTGGTGGATCACTGGCTCGGCGTCCGGGGTATGCCGCGCCGCTACGCCGACTACAGCCCGGCCGACGGCTTCACCACGCTGAACACCATCGCCACCGCGGGCAGCTTCGTGCTTGCGCTGTCGACGCTGCCGTTCCTGTACAACCTGTGGTCGTCGTACCGGAAGGGTCCGATCGTGACGGTGGACGACCCGTGGGGCTACGGCAACTCGCTGGAGTGGGCGACGTCCTGCCCGCCGCCGCGGCACAACTTCAAGACGCTGCCGCGGATCCGTTCCGAGCGGCCCGCCTTCGACCTGCACTACCCGGAGGTCGTCGGCCTCGTCGACTACCACGCGACGCCGGAGCTCGGCGGCGCGCACACGCAGCTCCCACGGCGCAAGGAATAAGAACGCGGCACCCGCGTGCACGTGAACCGCCCCGGACTCCTGAGAATCCGGGGCGGTTTCGGTTTCAAATGCGGCCCAGCTCGGTGCGGCTCAGCTCGGTGGAGCCCAGCAGCGAGCCGGCGGTGTCAGTCGTCGAGCTCGACGCCGACGAGCCGGATCTGGCGGAACGCGGCGAGCCGCTCGGCCTGGTCGGTGATCGACGCGCGCAGCGCCGGCGTGACCGACCGCCACGGGGTGACCAGGAGCCGCAGCTTCGCGCCCGACGCGCGGGGGCGCCACAGGCCGGCGATCTCGCCGTCCACGAGCACGGCGCCGGGGCGGCCGAGCAGTCGAAGCGCGCGGGCACCGAGGCGGCGCGGGTGAACCCCGGGACGGGCTGCAGGACCGGGGGAGACGTGCCGGCCGCCAGCTCCAGGCCGGCACGCAGCGCGGCCAGCCGGAACGGCTGCTCGTACAGGTGGGTGGCCCGGCAGGGCCGGCAGGGGCGCAGGTACGGCTCGTCCATCATCTCCGCCAGCCGGCCCGACACCTCGCCTTCCGTTTTCCGGCGTCCGCCTCGGAGAAGGGCTCGACGGCCGCGGCAACGGCGGGCAGATCGCCGCGGCGGTAGATGTGCGGTGCCCCGGTTGCACGTCGGTACCCACAAGATCTTCGGCTGAGGTGTGCCCGGGTCTCTTCACCGCGAGTCGCTCACCGGCGGATCCCGGATGGCGCCTCCGGCGGTTCCGCGGAACCGCCCCGCGGCGGTTCGGCCGGCTCTGGACCAGCGTTGGCGTGGGCGTCCGGGCCGCCGCCCTGTGGGCTCGCCTGCCACTGCAGATCCCGATGATCCGTGCTGTTCTGCCCGCCTCCCCCCGCGCTACATAACGGCCGGCCGCGAGCAAGGTTCTGGTCCTGACCATCTCCACTCTGACCTGACCATCTCCACGCTCTCGACAGCGCGCAGGCGCTCGCCCGCGCACGCCTCACACAGCCAGGCCGCCGGCGCCGCGTGGCGGAGCGGTGGTCCTGGCACGCGCGGGTGTAACCCTCCCGCCTATCTGTACGGGTGAGGCGATAGATCGGCGACGATGGCGAGCTGTGAGGCGGTGGCGACCGGTGGCGGGTGGTCGGGTGTGGATCCGACGACGCACCCTGACGGAAGAGGAGGCGGTCGGAGGCGCCGGTGGTGATGACGGCTCCGGGGGCCGTGACGGCTCCAGAGGTGGCGGCCTGGGCGGCGACGGTGGTCGAGCCGGCGTCGGCGTCGGGGTGTTCGGGCGTCCCGATCCGCCGCGGTTGCGGGTGGTGTCCGATGACGTCTATCCGGGCTGGGAGGAGATCTATCGCGACAACGTGGAGCGGGTGTACAGGATCATGTTTGCGAAGGTGGGGAACCGTCCGGACGCCGAGGACCTGACNGCCGAGGTGTTCATGGCGGCGCTGCGTCCCCTGCGGGTGTCGGCTAGCGTCGGTGAGGTACGGGCGTACCTGGTCGCGACCGCCCGCACGGTGCTTGCCGCGCACTGGCGGCGCACCCTGGGAGTCGCCGTCACCACGCTCGACGAGGATTCCGCCCAGACGATGTTCACCACCGTCGGCGCCCCGGTCGGCCCGGCGCTGGACAACCCCGCTCGCGCGGAGGCGATCCTGGCCGCGCTGCCGGACCGGTATGCC
>NZ_LJPA01000024.1:0-119248 GCF_001414035.1 Frankia sp. ACN1ag
GGCCTACGCATCCACGACGGCGCCGAGGTCACCTACTGCGCCCCGGCGCGCAACAGCGACGGCTGGATCGAGCTGCTGACCCAGCTGGCCCGAGCAAATCCCCGCGGCCCGATCCGGGTCGTCACCGACAACCTGACCACCCACACCAGCTGGAAAGTCCGCCAATGGCTGGCCCACCACCCGCGCATCCAGCAGGTGTACATCCCGAAGAAGGCCTGCTGGCTCAACCTGCAGGAAGGCTGGTGGCGACTCCTACGCCGGGCCGCGTTCGCCGGCCAGACCTTCGCCGACCCCGACGAGATCACCCACGCCGTCAACCTGGCCACCACCCAACTCAACACCCACGCCAAGCCCTGGATCTGGGGACGCCCCGCCNCACCGACCCGCACACTCCGCCGCCGCTTTGTGTACCTCCTTTGAGGAACGTTGCACTAGAAGTCGGAGCCGCCGTCGACGTTGAGCAGGGCACCGGTGATGTAGCCGGCGCGTGCGCTGCACAGGAAGACGATCGCGGCGGCGATCTCCTCGGGGCGGCCGGGGCGGCCGAGGTCGGGTACCAGGCCGCGGCCGGCGCCGCCCATGTCCCGGGAGATCGCGAGGAAGGCCTCCTCGGTGGTCGGTGCCTCCGTTGTGCTCGGCGCCCCCACCGAGGCGGCCAGGGCGTCGGGCGCGACCCACCGGCCCGGCCCGAACTGCTCGATCTTCTCCCGGACGCCCTCGGTCAGGATCGCCCCGGGGCAGACGGTGTTCACCCGGATGCCGTCGGACCCGAGGGCGCGGGCGAGGTTCTTCGACACGCTCGCCAGCGCCGCCTTCGCCGCCGTGTAGGCGACCATCGTCGGGTACTGCTTGCGGATCGACATGGCGGCCAGGTTGACGATCGCGCCGCCGCCGCGGGCCCGCATCAGCGGGATCGCCGCCCGGCAGGTCCGCACCCCGGCCATCAGCCCAATCTCCAGATGCGCCCGGAACAGCTCGTCGGAGGTCTCCGCCAGGGGCAGGTAGTCGTACTCGTCGCTGCCCAGGGTGTTGACCAGGATGTCGCAGCCGCCGAAGACGCCGCGCACCCGGTCGAACAGCTCCTCGGTGCCGGCCGCGGTCGCGAGATCAGCCGGCACCGCCAGCGCGCGCACGCCGAGCGCCTCGATCTGCCCGGCGACGCTCGCCAGCGCCTCGGCCCCGCGGGCGACGACGACCACGTCCGCGCCCTCGCGGGCGAACTCCACCGCCGTCCACCGGCCCATCCCCTTCGATGCGCCGGTGACGACCGCCACCTTCCCGCGTAAACCGAGATCCATCTCCTCGTTCCCCTCGATCAGGTTCGGTGGGCGATCGGGTGCGGCGGGCTACTCGCGCGGGGCGGCGGCCCGCTGCTGGAAGGCACGCACCTTGGCCAGGTGCTCCTGGGAGGTCAGCAGCAGGGTGTTGGCGACCCGGTCGAAGTCGCGGGCGGTCGTGCGATCGACGCTGGCGGCCGCGTCGATGGCGAGCTTGGCCAGGCCGAGGGCCTGCGGGGACAGCGCGACCAGCGAGCGGGCGAACTCCCGCACGCCCGCCGCGAACTGCTCGTCCGCGAACACGTCGTGGACGAGGCCGATCGTCAGCGCCCGCTCGGCGTCGACCGGGCGGGCGGCCATCGCCATCCACCGCGCCCAGTGCGGGCCGACGAGCCGGGTCAGCCGGCTGATGCCACCGGAGCCGGGCAGCACCCCCAGGTTGGGCACCTCCGGCAGGGCGAAGGTGGTCCGCGGCGCGGCGAAGCGGAAGTCGCACGACACGGCGAGTTCGAGGCCGAAGCCGCGGCAGGGTCCCTGCGCGGCGAGGATCACCGGCTTCTCGATCGCCTCGATCTCGTCCATGAGCAGGTGCAGCGCCCGGTAGGTGCGCCGCACCGACCGGCCGTTGACGCTGCCGTCGGGCTCGAAGCCCATCCCGGTGTCGATCGTGGTGATGTCCATGCCGGCGGTGAAGTGCCGCCCCTCGGCGGTGATCACCAGCACCCGGACGGCGTCGTCGTCGCCGAGGTCGGCGACGGCGCCGCGCAGCGCCGCCAGCATCGGGGCGCTAACGGCGTTGAGCTTGTCGTCGCGGGTGAAGGTGATCGTCAGGACGCCGTCGTCGAGCTCGCGCCGGAAGTGCTCGCTCATCCGACCGACGCCCCGCTTCGCCGCCCGGTCACCGGGTGCGCTCCGTCACTGGGTGCGCTCCCTCACTGAGGTGCTCCGTCACTAGATGCGCTCCGTCACTGGGTGGGCGCTGTGCCGAGCCGCTCGCTGCGGGAGCGGGCGGTGTAGCGGTGGCGCAGGATGCTGCCCGGTCCGCTGGTGAGGTCGGCGACCTGGGCGGTGGGGTCCGGTTCGCGCAGGACGATGAAGTGCGGCGTCAACCAGGCGCGCCGGGCGTGTGGGCCAAAGCTGAACACGCCGCCGGGGCCGCCGGTGGCCGCGGGGACCATCTTCACCTTCTCCAGGCCCTCCTTCACGCCGTCCGGCGACAGCGGCGTGGCCTTCGACAGGCCGCGGGCGATGACGACGCCGAAGTCGTAGCACAGCACGGAGAAGAAGTTCGCCGGTCGGTAGCCGAACCGCGCCTCGAACCGGTCGAGGAAGTCCTGGCCGACGACGTTGTCCTCGTCGTACTGGTCGACGCCGACCCAGCCGGCGATGCTCTTCAGTCCGCCGGGCAGGAACGGCGCCGCCATGAATCCCGAGCTCATCACCTTCACCGGATCCCAGCCGGTGCCGTCCAGGGCGGTGTTGAGGTGGGTCGCGGTCAGCCCCCAGCCGAGGTGGGCGATCGCGTCGGCGCCCGACGCCTGCAGCCGGGCCAGCGCCGGGCTCAGGTCGGTGTCGAGCATGTTGATCGGTTCCTCGATGGCGATCTTCACCCCGTCGAAGGCGCAGGCGTCGCGGAAGAACCGGGTGTACTCCTCCCCCGGCACGCACTTGTCGTAGACGACGGCGACGGACTCGACGCCGCGCACCCCGAGGTAGTTCGACAGCAGGTACGGCTCCTCCGGTAACGAGCCGTTGTTGATGCAGAAGCACCACTCGCCGTACCAGCGGTCGGTGCCGCTCATCGACAGGGTGGGGATGTGGCCGACGTCCTCGACGTAGCCCCGGATCGCCAGCACGTTGTCCGACGCCCACGGCCCGAAGATCACCAGGACCCCCTCGGCCTCGAGCTCCTTCCAGGCGTTGAGCACGTCGAAGCTCGTCCCGCGGGGCAGGCCGTCGACGGCCCGCAACACCAGCTCGACGGGGCGGTCGATCTCGCCGTCGNCATAGGACTCGTCGAACGCCAGCCGCAGCGCGTCGAGCATGACCTGCTGCGACGCCGGCGGCATCAGGAAGTCCTGCAGGACTCCCACCTTCATCGACGACACGGTGACCCCTCTCTCGATGGTTCTGCCTGCCTGGCCCCGAGCCGGTGGCGGCCGGGGACGATCACGGACGCGACGATCACAGGTGCGGCAGTCAAAGGTGCAGGGCGCGGGCGACGCGTTCCCGGTGCCACGTCGACCCGCCGTAGCTCAGCTCGAAGGTCTTGCCCCGCCGGGAGTGCAGCTGCAGGTCGTGTTCCATGGAGAAGCCGATGGCACCGTGCACCTGGTGGGCGTGGACGAACACCCGGCGGATCGCGTCGTTGGCGAACGACTTCGCCGCCGCGACCTCGAAATCCGCCGCGTCCGGTGTGCCGGGCTCTCCGGCGCCTTCGGCCTCCCCGGCGGCGGGCTCCCCGGCGGCGGGCTCCCCGGCGGCGTCGGCCGTCCGGACGGCGTCGAGCTTCCAGGCGGCCTGGTAGCACAGGTAGCGGGCGGCCTCCACGTCGGTGAGCATGTCGACGCAGCGGTGCGCCACCGACTGGAACGCGCCGATCGGCTGGCCGAACTGACGGCGGCTGCGGGCGTGCTCGACGCTGAGGTCCAGGGCGCGCTGCGCCCCGCCGATCGCGTAGGCCGTGCTCGCCACGGTCATCCGGTCCAGCGCCGCGGCCAGGGCGGGGCCGGCCGCCGCCGGCGTGCCGAGCAGGTCCGCGGCGCTCACCTCGACGTCGCGCAGGACGACCTCGAACACCGGCTCGCCGCCGCCGTCGTGCTGGCGGCGCAGGGTCACCCCGGGTGCGGCCGGGTCGACGAGCACGAGGCCGCGCCCGCCGCCCGGACCGGCGCCAGCAGCGGCATCCGCGCCTG
This sequence comes from Frankia sp. ACN1ag, assembly GCF_001414035.1. Classification (NCBI taxonomy): domain Bacteria; kingdom Bacillati; phylum Actinomycetota; class Actinomycetes; order Frankiales; family Frankiaceae; genus Frankia; species Frankia sp. ACN1ag. The sequence goes on from NZ_LJPA01000024.1 coordinate 4,193, forward strand.
GGGTGGGCGCATCCGCCTCTGGGGTGGGCGCGTCGGCGCCTGGAACGGAGCCGGCGACCTCCACGACGACGACGAGGACGTCCGCGACGTGCGCATACGGAACGAGGATCTTCGTGGCGGTCAGCCGGTGGCCGGCGCCGTGCGGGGTCAGGGCGGCGTCCGGTGCGCCCCACTCGTCGCGGGCGCCCGGCTCCAGCACGGCCACGGTGGCGATGGCCGTGCCGGCGCCGATCGCCGGCAGCCAGCGGGCCCGCTGCGCCGCGCTGCCGGCGAGGTCGATGAGGCCGGCAGCGAACACGGCCGAGGTCAGCAGCGGGGTGGGCATCGCGGCCCAGCCGAGCTGCTCGGCGACCACCGCCAGGTCCAGCACTCCCTGCCCGGCGCCGCCGTGCTCCTCGGGCAGCAGCAGACCGGTCAGGCCAAGGCCGGCCAGCGTCTTCCAGTGGCCGTCGCCGTAGCCGCGCTCCGACTTCTCGATCTCGCGGACGACCTCCGGCGGGCACTCGCGCTCGACCAGGTCCCGTACCGTGTCCGCGAGCAGGCGCTGCTCGGCGGTCAACGTCAGATCCATACCGCCACCTCCTTCTGCGACTAGCGCGACCGCGGCAGACCGAGGGCGGTCTGGGCGACGATGTTCTTCTGGATCTCCAGGGTTCCGGCGCCGATCGTCGCCGGGATGTTGTGCACCCACTGCTGCTTGACCAGCCCGTGCAGCGGGGCGTGCTGTTCGGCGGGGGAACCGAGCCGCCCGCTCGCGCCGAGGATCTCCAGGCCCACGTGCCCGACGGCCTGCTCGAGCAGCGTGGCGTGGATGCGGGCGGTCGAGGCCTCGGCGGCCGGGTTGGCCCCGGCGGCGACCAGCGAGATCGCCCGGTAGGCGAGCAGCTTTGCCGCCTCGCAGCGCACCCGCAGGTCCGCGAGCTTCTGGCGGACGTCGGGTTCGGCGGCGCGGCCGGTCTCGCGGACGTGGTCGCACAGCCGCTCGACGACGCGCTGGGCGCGGGCGTAGCGGGGGATGCCGATGCGTTCGAGCGTCAGCCCCGAGCCGATCACCCCCCAGCCCTCGTCGAGCGGGCCGAGCAGGCAGTCGCGCGGCACTCGGACCTCGTCGTAGAAGACCTCGTTGATCTCGTGCCAGCCGCCCATGCTCTCGATGGGGCGCACCGTGATCCCCGGCGAGGTCATGTCGACGAGCAGGACCGACATCCCCCGGCGCCGGCCGGCGTCCGGATTCGTGCGCACGAGCAGCAGGTTCCAGTCCGCCGGCGAGTCGGCGTAGCTGGACCAGATCTTCTGCCCGGTGACGACGAAGTGGTCGCCATGGTCGACGGCGCGGGTGCGCAGCGCGGCGAGGTCGGAGCCGGCGTCCGGCTCGGAGAACCCCTGGGTCCAGATGACCTCCCCGCGGGCCATCGGCGGCAGGAAGCGGGCCTTCTGCTCCGCGGTGCCGAACTTCATGATCAGCGGGCCGATGTAGTTGAGGTTCATGTACTGCGGTCCGCGTGGCTCGCCGCTGGCGGTCATCAGCTCGCGCAGCAGCGTCTGCTTCCAGAGCCCGGCCTCCTGGCCGCCGTACTCCTGCGGCCAGCTCACCGTGAGCAGGCCCGCGCGGCCGAGGTCGCGGCAGAACTCCCGGGTGAAGGCCAGCGCCTCGCGGTCCTCGGCGAAGAAGCCCTGCCAGTCCGCGGGCAGCTTCTCGTCGAGCAGCTCGGCGAACCGCCGGCCGAACGCGCGATCGTCCTCGGTGAACGCGAAATCCATGTCCCTCGATCCCTCCAGTCCCTCGATCGCCCCGCCGTCCCCCGGCCGCCCCGCAGTCTGTTGCTGGACCCTCGGTTCCCCGGTCGCCCCGCGTTCCCTCGGCCACCTGCCGCGCCGGTCGGGGCTCATCGTCACACCCCGACCGGCCTCGGCGTCTTGCGCTCGACGCGGGTCAGCCGGCCCGCTACGGCAGGACGCTGGAGACGTCGAGCGGCTGCTCCGACGTCGGCTTGCCCTTCTCGTCGAGGGTCTGCACGAGCCCGCCGGTGGAGCAGACCGCGGGGGTGATGGAGACCTGCTTGCCGTCGCACTGGAACGTCGCGGTGCCACCGAGGGGCAGTTTGGTCTTCGGCATCGTCGCGAGCGCCTTCTCGACCCCGGCGGAGGTGACCGGCGCGGTCAGCCCGGCCATCGCCCGGCTGAAGCCGAGCGTGACCACCCAGCCGCCGGCGGTGAGGCTCTTGGCGGTCGGGTCGGTGTCGGGCTGGTACTTCTTCATCGCCGCCAGGTACAGCTTGTACTCCGGGTCGGCGACGTTCGTCGTCTGACCGCTGACGACCTTCATCCCGTCGTAGCCGCCGGGGATGCCGGCGGCCGCCCCCGGACTGACGCACTGCGACTGCAGGACGATGCTGCCCGAGTAGCCCAGCGTCTTGAGCGCCTTGAGCACGCCGGTGCAGAACGTCGGGTCGCCGACGAGGTTCACCTGCTCCGGCTTGCCGGCGAGCACGGTCTGCACCTGCGGCGTCGCGTCCGCGGTGCCCGGCGGGATCGGCTGGATCGTCAGGCCGACGTTCGCCTTGGCGTAGAAGATCTTGTCCAGCGAGTTCACCGGGCCGGTCGCGCCCGGTACGTCGAGCACGAAGATCGCAGCCTTCTTCGCCCCGGCGTCCTTCGCGACCTGGGCGGGCCCGGCCAGCGCCGCGGTCAGCGGGCTGACCAGGATGTAGGCGCCGGACTTGGCGCCCAGCGTGGACTCGTCACCGTTGATGTCGAGCACCAGCGGGACCTTGGCCGCGCTGAGCACCTTGAAGACCGGGGTGACGTTGCCGGAGTTGTTCATCAGCACGACCGGGACCTTGGCGGCGGTCATCTGGTTGGCGCAGTCGGTGGCGCCCGCGGGCGTCTGCTTGGTGTTGCAGACCGTCAGCGACAGCCGGTGGCCGGCGACCCCGCCCTGGTAGTCGTTGACGTAGGAGGTCGCGGCCTGCGCCGCGGCCACCTCGGTCGAGTTGTCCAGCGTCGTGCCCGAGCCGTCGGTGATGAAGCCGATTTTTAACTCGTCGCCGGTGGCGGGCTTCGACGGCCCCAACGACTGCGCGGCGGCCGAGTCGGTCGAGCCCGGGCTGGACCCGCCGCTCGAACCGCCGCTCGAGCCGCACGCTGCCGCGCTGACCATCAGTGCCGCCGACATCCCGAGCGCACAAACGCCCCGCTGTCGCCATCGAGTGCGCGGTCGCATCCGAACGTCCTCCCCACCTGTGCGTGCTGCGCGGATGGTCCCGCGCACCGGGCAGCACACAGGTCCGGCGCGCCAGCGGAATATAGCTTAAGGATACGACTGAGGTAAATCAGCAAGAGGGAGATGGGCGCGCCGGCCCCGCCTGCCGTCGAACTCGACCCCCACCGGCGCAGGCCGCAACGATCCGGTCACAAGGCGATACTTGATCGTGGGGCGGCGACCCAGTCACGGGGCGCGGCGGAGGAGCGCGGCGGCTGCGGGGCGTCCNCACCAAACCCGCAGGTCAGCGGCCCGACGCCGGAAATCTGACACCGAGTGCACGAACTGATGTAACGTCGGTTACAGCCGTATAGGAGGAGAAGCCATGCCGCTGCGGGACAGTCACCAGATCGTGTCCGTCGACGACCACCTCGTGGAACACCCCCGGGTCTGGCTTGATCGACTCCCCTCGAAGTTCGACGGTCGCACACCGCGGATCGAGGAACAGGGCGGCAAGCACGTCTGGGTCTACGACGGCGTCGTGTTCCCCACGATCGGCCTCAACGCCGTCGCCGGGCGCGAGCCGCGGGACTGGGGGGTGGACCCCATGCGCTTCGAGGAGATGATCCCCGGCTGCTACGACCCGGTGGCGCGGCTGAAGGACATGGACGTCGACGGCGTCCACGCCGCCCTGTGCTTCCCGTCGTTCCCCGGCTTCGCCGGCGGGGTGTTCCACCGGGCGCAGGACAAGGAGCTGGCGCTCGCCTGCATTCAGGCCTGGAACGACTTCATGGTCGACGAGTGGTGCGCCGCCGCGCCCGACCGCTACATCCCCCTCGCGCTGCTGCCGGTGTGGGACGTCGCGGCCTGCGTCGCCGAGGTCGAGCGGACGGCGGCCAAGGGCGCGCGCACGGTGTCCTTCCCGGACAGCCCCGTCCCGCTGGGCCTGCCCTCCTTCCACAGCAACCACTGGGAACCGCTGTGGGACGTCTGCGAGGCGACCGACGTCTCGGTCTCGCTGCACTTCGGGTCCGGTTCCTTCGTGCCCGGGTTCTCCTTCGCGGCGGCCAAGCCCGTCCCCGGCGGGTTGACCGCGCCGGACGCGCCGTTCGCCGTCGCGATCGCCTCGTTCGCCACCAACCTGATGTGGACCACCATCGACCTGCTGTTCTCCGGTGTCCTGCAGCGCCACCCCAAGCTGCAGTTCGCGCTGTCCGAGGGCGGCATCGGCTGGCTGCCCTACATCCTGGAGCGCACCGACCAGACCTGGGAGAAGCACCGCTGGTACCAGAAGGACATCGACTTCGACACCCGGCCGTCCGACCTGTTCCGCAAGCACTTCTGGGGCTGCTTCATCGAGGACAAGAGCGGCCTGCGCAACCGGCACGAGATCGGCATCGACCGGATCATGCTCGAGATCGACTACCCGCACTCCGACTCGACCTGGCCCAACAGCCGTAAGATCGCCGCCGACCTCATGAAGGACATCCCCGACGACGAGGTCGCGAAGATCGTCGAGGACAACGCGCGCACCCTGTACCGCTTCCCGCGTTCCTGACGGCCCGCACGCCGACGGCCCCCGTCTCCCCTCCTGGAAGACCCGGAGTGGGAGACGGGGGCCGCGGTGCGTCGAGGGCGGCCAGCCGGCCGCTCTGGTCAGGCCAGCCGCTCTGGTCAGGCCAGCCGCTCGGTCCGGTTGCGGAACAGCTTCGCGGAGCCGACGCCGACGAAGGCCGGGCGCGGTTCCACCTGTGGGACCGCGGCCAGCGCCCGCAGCACCACCGCGGAGTAGGGGGCCTGGTCGTCGGTGGGCGTGGCGAACTCGACCCGCCCCACCCCGCTCCAGCCCTGCTCGAACGACGTCGAGCCGTGGATGAGCGTCGGGTAGTCGGCGTCCGGGGCATCGCGGCCGGGGATCGACTTCCAGCCGAAGATCTCCGAGTCCACCGACGCCCGGTTGACCCGGGCGAGCCGGTCGGCCGGCAGCGGGCGCAGCTCGCCGATCTCGCCGCGCAGCAGCAGCGAGCCGTACTCGCGGCAGTCCCACGCGGCCGTGTCACCGTCGCGGGTGAGGCCGGAGACGTCGCCATAGATCTTCGGGTTGCCGTGCAGCTCCCGCCCCGCGATGATCGGCATCGTGTTGTTCTCCCAGATGACCACCGGGCACGACCGGGTCAGTGGGCCGCCGGCGGTCTCCAGCACCGCCGTCACCGCCACGTTGACGAGGTTGTAGCCCCGCCCCCGCATGTAGTCGACGTTGTCGAGCTGCTGGTAGGTGACGCTGAGCACCGGGCGTTCGGCCGGCTCGAAGCAGGGCGGCAGGAGGTGGGCGGCCGCCGCCGGCGTGGTGACGAAGGAGACCACCACCGTCGACTGCCGTTCGACCTCGGTCACGGGGGGCAGGATCGTCGGCCCGAACCGGAGCCGGTCACCGATCTGCGTGGGCACGCTGTTCTCCTAACTCCGGGAATCCAGACTGCCGGGGAATCCGGACTGCCGGTGAGTCTCCGGACTGCCGGTGAGTCTCCGGACTGCCGGTGAGTCTCCGGACTGCCGGTGAGTCTCCGGACTGCCGCGGTCAGAGGATGGCCGACTTCTCCTTCAGGGTGATGATCTGCTCCCAGTCGAGGCCGAGTTCGAGCAGGATCTCCTCGGTGTGCTCGCCGTGTTCTGGCGCGGGGCTCAGCGCCGGCACCCGGTCGTCGTACTGCACCGGGGTCGAGGCCAGGGCGTAGCTGATCCCGGCGGCGTTGGTCACCTCGGTGACGTAGCCGTTGGCCTGTACCTGCGGGTCGTCGTGCAGCTCCAGCGGGGACTTCACCACCGACCAGACGCCCTCGATCTTGCTGAACCGCTCCTCCCAGTGGGCCAGCGGGTGGGCCGCGAACGCCTCCCGGATCGTCGCGATGCACTCCCGGCGGTTGTCGAAGCGGGACTTCGCGTCGACGTAGCGGGGGTCGGCGAGCAGGTCCGGGCGCTCGAGCGCCGTGCAGAACTCCGGCCAGTGCCGGTCGGCCTGCAACAGGGAGAACCACAGGAAGCGGTCGTCGCCGGTCCGGTAGACGTTCGTCAGCGGGTTCGGCATCTCAGAGATGTCGAAGCGCTGCATCGTCGGCTGGCCCAGGATCTTGGAGCCGACGACATCGAGGGACATGCCCCACATGGCCGAGGCGAGCAGGGAGACGTCGACGGTGCTGGCGGTGCCGGTGCGCTCGCGGTGGAACAGCGCGCCGACCACCCCGGCGGCCAGGTTGAACCCGGAGGTGTAGTCGCCGAACGCGGGGCGCATGAACGGCGGGTAGGAGTCCGGCGACGCCAGCGCGTAGGCGATCCCGCCGCGGGCCCAGTAGGAGGCGACGTCGTAGCCGCCCAGGTTGGCGTCGGGGCCGTGCGCGCCCTGCCCGTGGCCGCGGGCGTAGATGATGTCCGGGTTGACCTCCCTGATCTTCTCGACCCCGACGCCGAGGCGCTCACAGGAGTCCGGCAGCAGGTTGGTGAGAAAGACGTCGGCGCCCTCCACCAGCTTGTAGAGCAGGTCGAGCCCGTCCGGGGTCGCGACGTTGAGCCCGATGCTGCGCTTGCCGCGGTTGCACTGCTCGATGAGATGGTTGACCCCGTCGAGGCCGGCGAGCATCCCGGAGGCGATCAGGCCGCGCTGCGGGTCGCCCGTCTCGGGATGCTCGATCTTGATCACGTCGGCACCCCAGTCCGCGAGCACGGCGCCGGCGGCGGGTACGAAGGTCCACGCCGCCAGCTCGACGACCTGGATGCCTTCCATGATGCCTGTCATGTCTCCTCTTCCCCGGCTCGCGACGCGCCCCGGCGTCCGTCGCCGTGGCCAGGCCGCTTCGCCGCGGCTCGTCGCCCGCGCCGGGACGGGAGCCGGCGGTCGCGCCGCTGCGCCGGCCGCGCTACAGCCCCGGTGGCCCCGGTTTCCGTTGGATAATTAGCCTAATTAGTTCGCCGACCGAAGACAAGCGCGCACCCACCCGACCCCGCGGGCCGAGCGCTCACCCCGACCCTTACCCCGCGCACCGACCCTTGCCCGCCGGAGCATCGCGAGCACGGACAGTCGCCACTCCCGGGCAAGCTCGCCTCCACCCGCAGGAACGTCATCCCGACCAGGGTCTCGATCATGAGATGACATGATCCTACGCTTCAGTTAGATGAATTGATTCCTCTTTCGATGGACGAGTGGCCGCGTCAGCGTACCCGCTGGTCAGGCGCGTGAACCTCGGTCGACCCCGCAAAGGATCTTCGTGACTCATCCCACAAGATGCGGTAAATTCCTCTAACTCAGTCATAGCTATCCGCGGGCGGCGTCGACCAGTCCCGGCTCCTGCGGTTTCCCGATCGCCCCCGCCTGCCCGCGCCGACTCCCGCAGCCCGCTGCCCGGAGCCGGTGCGCCCCGGCCGACCCGGGGTGCGCGTCGAAAGGACGGACATGGTTCAGCATCTGGTCTTCCTGTGCCTGGGCATCGGGAACGGCTCGGTGTTCGCCGCCCTCGCCCTCGCGCTGGTGGTGACCTACCGCAGCTCGGGGGTCGTCAACTTCGCGACCAGCGGGCTCGCCCTCTACGCGGCCTACACCTACGCCCTGCTGCGCCAGGGCAAGTTCATGATCCTCATCCCCGGGCTGCCGAAGACCGTCGACCTGGGTTCGCAGCTCGGGCTGGCCGCGGCGATGGCCCTCTCCCTGGCGATCACCGGCGTGCTCGGGCTCCTGCTGTACCTAGTCGTGTTCCGGCCGCTGCGGACCGCCCCACCGGTCGCGCGGGCCGTCGCGTCGATCGGCGTGTCGGTGGTCTTCACCGGTCTCACCGCCGCCCGGCTCGGCACGACCCCGCTGTCCGTCGAGCCGATCTACCCGTCCAGGCTCTGGACGCACGGCTCCTTCCGGGTCGCGTCCGACCGCGTCTACTTCGCGCTGACCATCCTGGCCGTGGCGCTGGCGCTGGGCGCGCTGTACCGGTTCACCCGGTTCGGCCTGGCGACACGTGCCGCGGCCGAGACCGAGAAGGGCGCCTACCTCAGCGGCCTCTCGCCCGACCGCATCGCCGCCCTGAACTGGATCATCGGCGCCCTGGTCGCCGGGCTCGCCGGCATCCTCATCGCCCCGATCGTGCCACTGGTTCCCGTGGCCTACACGCTGTTCATCGTGCCGGCGCTCGCCGCGGCCATCCTCGGCCGGTTCCAGTACCTGGTCCCGGCGGTCGTCGGCGGGCTGGCCATCGGCATGCTGCAGTCCGAGACGCAGCACCTGGAGAGCCTGCATCACTGGCTGCCCTCCTCCGGGCTACCCGAGCTGATCCCGCTCGTGCTGATCCTGATCGTGCTGGTCGCCCGCGCCCGCGCGCTGCCGGAACGCGGAGCGGTCATCCTGAGCTCGCTGGGCCGCGCCCCCCGACCGGCGCACATCCGCCTGAACCTGGTGGTCTTCGGTGCCATCGCCGTCATCGGGCTGTTCGTGCTCTCCGGGCAGTGGCTGACCGCGCTCATCACCAGCCTGGTGTTCGGGGTGATCGCGCTGTCGATGGTCGTGGTCACCGGCTACGCCGGCCAGGTCTCGCTCACCCAGCTCCCGCTCGCCGGCGCCGCCGGCTTCCTCGTCGGCCCGCTGACCGACGACTGGCACCTGCCGTTCCCGGTGGCACCGCTCGTCGCGGCCCTGTTCGCGATGGTGCTCGGCGTGGTCATCGGCCTGCCGGCGCTGNGGGTGCGGGGGCTGACGGTCGCGGTGGTGACGTTCGCGCTCGCCTACGCGCTGGAGGCGATCTGGTTCCGCAACAGCGACATCGTGCCCAGCAGCGGCGTCGACGTCCCCAGCCCGTCGCTGTTCGGCTGGGACCTGGGCATCGGCTCGGGACCGTCGTATCCCCGGGTGCGCTTCGGCCTGCTGTGCCTGGTCGTGCTCGCGCTGACCGCGCTCGCCGTGGCCCGGCTGCGCACCAGCCGGCTGGGCTCGCAGATGCTCGCCGTGCGGGCCAACGAGCGCTCGGCGGCCGCGGCCGGCATCAACGTCACCCGCATCAAGATCGTCGCGTTCGCGATCGCCTCGTTCATCGCGGGCATCGGCGGCTGTCTGGTGGGCTACCAGCAGGGCAACATCACCTTCGACCCGGTCAGCGCGTTCTCCGGGCTGGCCCTGTTCACCACCGTGTACATCGCGGGCATCACGTCGGTGTCCGGCGGCGTGCTGGCGGGCTTCCTCGCCGTCGAGGGGCTGTCCTACCTGATCATCGACAAGATCCTCTCCACNGGCCTGTGGTACGACGTGCTCAGCGGCGTCGGTGTCGTCCTCACCGTGGTCGGAAATCCGGAGGGCATCGTCGGGCCGATGCACTCCTACGCCGACCGCCACCGGCGGCGCGGTCTCGGCGAGCCGGCGCTGGGCGCGCAGGCCGCCCCGGTGCCCGCGCAGACGCGCCCGGCCCCGGTGCGTCCGGCCCCGGTGCTCGGGCCCGACGTGCTGACCGTGCGCGGGCTGACCGTCCGTTACGGCGGCGTGGTCGCCGTCGACGATGTCTCGTTCGCCGCGCCCGAGGGGGCGATCGTCGGGCTGATCGGCCCGAACGGCGCCGGCAAGACCACACTGATGGACGCGATCAGCGGCTTCGTCTCCTGCTCCGGCTCGGTGGAGCTCGCCGGCACGCCCGTCGAGCGCCTGGCCCCCCACGAGCGCGTCCGCGCCGGCCTCGGGCGCACCTTCCAGGCCATCGAGCTGTACGAGGACCTCTCCGTCGCGGAGAACGTCAGCGTCGGCACCACCGCCCTACGCGGGCGGGGCGGCGGCGCGCACCGCGACGTCGAGGACACCCTGGCGCTGCTGGGGCTCGCGGGAGTGCGCGACCGGCCCGCCGGCGAGCTGTCCCAGGGCCAGCGCCAGCTCATCTCCATCGCGCGGGCCCTGGCCGGCAACCCGCGGGTCCTGCTGCTCGACGAGCCCGCCGGCGGCCTGGACACGACCGAGAGCCAGTGGCTCGGCGAACGGCTGCGCGACATCCGCGACAGCGGCGTCACCATCCTGCTCATCGACCACGACATGAGCCTGGTCCTCGGCCTGTGCGACCGCATCGAGGTGATCAACTTCGGTTCGGTCATCGCGTCGGGATCACCTGCCGAGATCCGCTCCGACCGCCGCGTCGCGGCGGCCTACCTGGGCAGCACCCACGCGGAGGACGTGCCGGCATGACGACGACCCTGGATTCCCTCGGCCCCGACCCGGCCGGGCCCGACCCGGACGCGGCCGGCGGAACCGCGGTGCTGCGCACCCGCGGCCTAGTCTGCGGCCACGGCCGGGTGCCGGTGGTCCGCGGCCTCGACCTCGACCTCGACCGGGGCTCGGTGCTCGCCGTCCTCGGTCCCAACGGGGCCGGCAAGACGACGCTGATGACGACCCTCGCCGGTCTGCTGCCGCGCCTGGGCGGGGAGGTGTTCGTCGACGGGCAGCCGCTGCCGAACGCCCGCCCGGCCGCGACCAGCCGGGCGGGGATGGTGCTGGTCTCCGACGACCGGGCGCTGTTCACCGGGCTGTCGGTCCGGGAGAACCTCACGATCGCCCGCCGCCGGGGCGGCCCGACCGTCGGCGAGGCGCTGGAGGTGTTCCCGGCCCTGAAGCGGCGCCTGTCGGTCAACGCCGGCGCCCTGTCCGGCGGGGAGCAGCAGATGCTCGCCGTGGCCCGCGCCCTGGTGCAGAACCCGCGGATCCTGCTCGTCGACGAGATGAGCATGGGCCTGGCCCCGGTGATCGTCGAGGAGCTGCTGCCGGTCGTGCGGCGCATCGCCGACGACACCGGCGCCGTCGTCGTGCTCGTCGAGCAGCACGTGCACCTGGCGCTGGAGGTCGCCGACCGGGCGATCGTGCTGGTCCACGGTGACGTCACGCTCAGCGGGGACGCGGCCGCGCTCGCCCGGGACCCGCAGCAGCTCGAGGCCGCCTACCTCGGCACCGTGGAACCCGACCCCGGCTCCCCGGCCCCGGGTACCGCCTGACCCTCGGCGTCGGCCCGGTCCGCCCGCCGCGGACCGGGCCCACCGCCGAGGGGGCGCGGCTCAGCTCATCATCTCCACGACGGTGGTGGCCAGCGGGCCTTCCAGGTAGTGGCGGGTGGCCTCGTCGAGGTGCCGCTGCCACAGCCGGTGGACGAGGTCCGGCCGCCCCCTCTTGATCAGGTCGACCAGGCGCACGTGGCTGCGGTGCACCTCCACGGTCTCCTTGCGGGTCTGCCCCTGGTCCACGTTCAGCGCGTAGCGCCGGCGGGCGGTGCCGACGATGTGGTACATCATGTCGAGCATCACGGCGAGGGTCTGGTTGTCGGCGAGCTCCGCCATCAGCCGGTGGAACTCCTCGTCGTGCACGATGAACGCCGACGGCTCGTCCAGGTGCGCCTCGGCCCTGGCGAGGCACTCCTCGAGCCGGGCGATGTTCTCCGGCGTCGCCGAGGCCGCGACCAGCCGCGCCAGCGGGGCCTCCACCTCCGCCCGGGCCCGGTAGACGTCCGCCATCGTGGTCCCGCGGTACTCCAGCACGTAGCCGACGTAGCGGGCGGCGACGTCGCCGTTGGGGATCTGCACCCGGGCCCCGCCGTGCACGCCGCGCCGCACGGTGATCAGCGATTCCGACTCCAGGATGCGAAACGCCTCGCGCAGCGTCGGACGGCTGACGTGGAACTGTTCCATGAGGGCCGACTCCGAGGGCAGGAGGTGGTCCTCGAGGAGCTCGCCGGTGATGATCTGGCGGCGAATCGTCGCAGCCACGAGCTCAGCCGCCTTGGGTACGCGTATACCGGCGGTCGTCACAGCCGTCATCCCTCGTCTCTGCGGCTCCCCCGGCGCCTGCCCACGAGCGGGGCGCAGCCGCGGCGTCCGGGAGCCGACCTGGGCCAAAATCGTCTAGCGGAATTGTGGATTCTACATCTTTAACGTCAGCACCAACCGCAGCGGAACCCATCCGCACCGGCCCGCGTCGCCGCCCTCCGGCTCCCGGCCCCGGGGGGCCGGCCACCCCGGGGCCGGTCCGGGGACCCGAGCGGCTCGCGACACTCCCGCGCCGCCCGCCCGAGCCGCGCCGGTCGACGCGCGATTCCCCCCGGCTCATTCTAGGGCCTGCGGCCGCGCCACCCCGGAAGGTCGGCGCGATCAAATGGTTAGAAGAATCACAGAATTATACGCTCGAGCCGACTCTCCGTCATCGATGCCCGAGTCTGGCCACGCCAGACACCAGGTCCCACCAGACATCAGGTCCCACCAGACATCAGGTCCCACCAGACATCAGGTCCCACCAGACATCAGGTCCCACCCAGGCACCGGGTCCCACCCGGCCCGGCCGGGAGCCGCGCCCGACCCGCCAAGTCCCCCGGCCCGCAGGCCTCCCGTGCCGGGACAGGCCAAGCCAGGCCGCACCGAGCCAGACCGGGCGGCGCCGGGACCAGCGGGCCACACGGCGAGGCGCCGGTCCGCGCCCGGGCATCCCTCCCCCTACGGCGTCCCCGCCGCGGCATCGGTGGACAGCATCCCAGCAATAAAGTTAGATGAATGAGCTCCGTAAGCTGATGTAGGGATATTGAGCGAGCCGGCGGATGCCGGGTCAGAGGGACGATGTGAAGATCACGGGTCTCGCACTCGCGCTGCTGGACATCCCGGCGCGGTACACCCAGGAGTACAACCGCTGGTACGACCTGGATCACCTGCCCGAGCACGTGGCCAAGGCCGACGTCGTCGCCGGCCGGCGTTACGTGGCGACCCCCGCCACCCGGGCCACGCCCGGGGCGCTGGCGGGCGAGCTCACCCACGGCCACCCGCCCTACGCGACCATGTACCTGTTCGGCGGCCCGCTCGACTTCATGTCCGAGCAGGCGTTCGCCGGCTGGCGCGACACCGACCGCGCGATCACCCGGGCGGGGCGCTTCTGGAGGCACGGCCGCCCGGTCTTCACGAGCTGGTGGCGGCTGACCGCGGCGCACACCCGCCCGTCGATCGACGTCGCGGCCGACGCGGTCCCGCACCTGGCCCACCAGGGCGTCGTCGTCAGCATCGGCCGGGCCGGCCCTGGCGGCCGCCCGGCGGCACTGGACTGGTGGGAGCGCACCCAGCGCGACGACCTGTATGAGCTGCCCGGCCTGCTGGGAACCCTGCAGCTCGAACCGGTGGAGACCGGCGAGCAGGACCTGGTGCTGCACGTCCTGCTGTGCGCGCAGCCCGCGGCCGAGGTCCTCGCCGGGCTCACCGCGGTCCGCGACCGCCAGCGCCTCACCGGCCGCTTCCCCGCCCACGGTGGCGCCCACGAGACGCTCGCGCTGCTGCCCTACGAGCGGATCATCCCACTCCAGTACGACTTCGACATGGGCGAGCCCACCGAGCCCACCGAGACCAGCGAGCCCACCGAGACCACGCCCGCGGGCCGGCCCTGATGCGCTTCATGGCCGAGTACAACGTCCGCAGCGACCCGGACGCCGGGTGGCTGGACCCGGACAACGTGGCGACGTTCGCGCGGACGCTGGAGGAGGTCGGCTTCGGCGCGCTGGCGTTCACCGACCACCCGGCGCCCAGCGCGAAGTGGCTGGNGGCGGGCGGGCACGAGACGTTCGACCCGTTCGCGGCGCTCACCTTCTGCGCGGCCGTCACCCGACGGATCCGGCTGATGACGCACCTGACGGTCGTCCCGTACCGCAATCCCCTGCTGCAGGCCCGGTCGATGACCACCGTCGACGTGCTCTCCGGCGGGCGGGCGATCTTCGCACTGGGCACCGGCTACCTGCGCTCCGAGTTCGCCGCCCTCGGCGTGGACGCCGACGAGCGCAACGAGCTGTTCGACGAGGCGGTGGAGGTCATGCGCAAGGCGTGGACGCAGGACGTCGTCGAGCACGCCGGCCGGCACTTCCACGCCACCGGGCAGGCCATGCTGCCCCGGCCGGTGCAGCGTCCGCACCCCCCGCTGTGGCTCGGCGGCAACAGCGGGCTCGCGCTCGACCGGGTGGCCCGGTTCGGCCAGGGCTGGGCCGCGCTCGTCGGCTCCCCGCAGCTCGCCCGCAGCGCGCGCACGGCGTCGATCACCTCCACCGCGGAACTCGCCGCCCGCATCCGCGAGCTCGAACGCCGCCTGCACACCCACGGACGCACGCTGGCCGAGATCGACATCCTCGCCCCCACGCCGGCCGGCGTGCTCGCAAACGGGTGGTCGCCGGCGCAACGCCTCGACGAGCTGGCCCGCCTGCGCGACGTCGGGGTGACCTGGGCCGGCGTCGTGCTGCCCGGCGGCGGGTTCGCCGCGGCCATGGACAGCGTCCGGCGCTTCGGCGCCGAGGTCGTGGCCGCCCTGTGACGCCACCTGACGATCATCGGAGGACAACGTGCTGCTAGATCTCGCCGGCACCGGCGCACCGGCCTTCCTCGCCCCCCGGCAGGTGCTGACCGGGGCGGGGTCCGCCGCCACGGCGGGGGCGGCCCTGCGCTCCTGGGGGGTGGCCCCGGGGCGGGTGCTCGTCGTCGCCGACCGGGTCGTGTCCGAGGCAGGGCTGCTCGGCACCGTGGTCGGCGGCCTGGCGGACGCCGGCTTCGGGGTGACGGTGTTCGACGACGTCGCCGGCGAGCCCACCGACACCGTCGTCGCCCGCGCCGCCGACATCGCCCGCGCCCAGGCGGTCACGGCCGTCGTCGGCGTCGGCGGCGGCAGCGCGCTCGACCTCGCCAAGTCCGTCGCCCTGCTCGCGACGAACACGGGCGGGATCGCCGACTGGGTCGGCGTCGTCGAGCCGCCGGTGCCGGTCGCGCCGCTGCTGCTCGTGCCGACGACCACCGGCACCGGCTCGGAGGCGACCCGCATCTCGATGATCACGATCGACGGTGCGAAACGGATCGTGAGCTGCGCCCAGTTCGTCCCGCTCGTCGCCGTTCTCGACGCCGACCTGGTGGCCGACCTCCCCGCGGCGGTGGTCGCCTCCACCGGCATGGACGCGATCGCCCACGGCGTGGAGTCGATGCTGTCGACCACCCGCACCGCGCTGACCCTGGCGGTGGCCACCGAGGCGGTGCGGATCCTCACCGCCAGCCTCGAGTCCGCCGCGCTCGACGGCGACCGGGCCGCCCGGGGTCGCGTGCTCTACGCCTCGCACCTGGCCGGGCTGGCGCTCAACGCGGGCGTCGTGCTCGGGCACAGCCTGGCCTACGTCATCGCCCGGCACGCCCCGATGCCGCACGGGACGAGCTGCGCGCTGGCCCTGCCCTACTGCCTGGCCTACGACCGCGATGTGCCCGAGGCCCTCGCCGCGCACATCGCGCGGACCGTCACCGCCGGCGGGAGCACGCGGCTGCGGGCGGCGGCGGAACGGGTCGACGCCCTCGCGCAGCGACTCGGCCTACCCCGCTCGCTCGACGCCGTCGGCATCCGGGCCGACCTGCTGGCGCAGATGGCCGCGGAGACCGTCCGCGACTTCCCACGCCCCACGAACCCGGTCCCGATGGCGACGGCGCCGGTGCACCGCCTGCTCACCACGATGCACCGCGGCAGCGTCGCCGACGCATGGGAGCTCGACCTCACCCCGGACCCCGACCCGAACCCCACCTCGGATGGAGTGGCCGCGTGACCACGACCAACGATCGTCCCGTCCTCGTCGCCGGCGCCTGGGACGCTGGCGCGCACGGCGCCTGGATCCCCGTGCTCGACCCCGCGGACCTGCGCCACATCGTCGCCCGGGTGCCCGCCCTGGATGGCGCCGACATCGCGCGGACGTACGACGCGGCCGAGGCCGGCGCCCGCGCCTGGCGCGCCGCCGGGGCCCTCGAGCGCGGCACGGTGCTGCTGCGCGCCGCCGGGCTGCTGCGCGACCGGGCCGCCGACATCGCCCACGACCTCGTCCTGGAGATGGGCAAGACCCTCGCCGAGGCCACCGGCGAGGTCGCCAAGGCCGCCGACTTCTTCGAGTACTACGGCAGCCTGGCCCGTGCGCCCCACGGCTACGAGCTGCCCGACGGCCGGCCGGACACCAGCACCGCCGTGCGGTATGAACCCGTCGGGATCGTGCTGGCCATCACCCCGTGGAACGACCCGCTGCTGACCCCGGCCCGCAAGCTGGCCCCGGCGCTCAGCGCCGGCAACGCGGTGGTACTCAAGCCCGCCACCGACACCCCGCTGGTGAGCCTGCACCTCGCCCACGCGCTGCTCGACGCGGGCCTGCCCGCGAACGCGCTGTCCGTGGTGACCGGCCGCGGCCGCGACATCTCCGGGCCGCTGCTCGCCGACCGCCGCCTCGCCGCCGTCACCTTCACCGGCAGCAACGAGGTCGGGCTGGCCATCATGCGCACCGTCGCCGGGCGCAACCTGCGGGTCCAGACCGAGATGGGCGGGAAGAACGCCACCGCGGTGCTGGCCGACGCCGACCTCGACCTCGCCGCCGACACGATCGCCGCCGCCGCCTTCGCCCAGGCCGGGCAGCGCTGCACCGCGACGAGCCGGCTCGTCGTCGACGGCGCGGTCCGCGACGATCTGCTCGCCGCGCTGGGCCGCCGCGTCGCCGCGCTGCGGCTGGGACCAGGCCTCGAGGCGGACACCACCATGGGCCCGGTGGTGAACACCGCGCAGCGCGACTCGGTGCTCGACCACGTCCGCCAGGCCCGCGCCGAGGGCGCGACGCTGCTCGCCGGCGGCGGCACCCCGGCGGACACCGGGCTGAGCCACGGCTGCTTCGTCGAACCCACGATCCTCGGCGACGTGACCCCGGCGATGTCGATCTGGCGCGACGAGGTCTTCGGCCCCGTCCTCGCGGTGCGCACCGTCGACGGCTTCGACGAGGCGGTCGACGCCGTCAACGACTCGGTCTACGGGCTGTCGGCGGCGCTGTTCACCCGGGACCTGAGCGCCGCCCACCTGTTCCTCGACCGGGCCGACGCCGGCCAGGTCGCGGTGAACCTGCCCACCTCCGGCTGGGACGTGCACCATCCCTTCGGCGGCTTCCGCGAGTCCGGCTCGCCGTTCAAGGAGCAGGGCCTCGAGGCGCTGCACTTCTACCGCCGGGCCAAGACCACCGCCATCCGGTTCCGCGGATGACCGCCGTCCCCCACGATCCCGGTCCGCAGGGCGGTCGCGGTACTCCGGCCGTCCCCGCGGCGATGGCCGGCGCGCCGGCATCGCCGTCGCCGGCATCGCCGTCGCCGGTGACGCCGTCGCCGGTGACGCCGTCGCCGGTGACGCCCGCCCCGGTGACGGGGGCGCTGGCGGGGCGAACGGTGCTGGTCACCGGCGCCGGACGGGGCCTGGGGCGGGCCATGGCGCTGGGCGTGGCGGGGGCCGGTGCCACGGTCGTCGCGGTGGCCCGCACGGCGGGCGAGCTCGCCGAGACGGCGGCGCTGGCCGACCCGGGCCGCGTCCACGTGCTGCCCTGGGACCTCGCCGCGCCCGACACCGCCGACGACCTCGTCGCCGGCGCGCAACGGCTGGCCGGGCCGCTGCACGGCGTCGTGCACGCCGCCGGGATCCAGCACCGGGCGCCGGCGGCGGACTTTCCCGCCGACGCCTGGCAGCGCATCCTGACGGTCAACCTGAGCGCGCCGTTCTTCCTGAGCACCGCGGTGCACCGGGCGCAGGCGGCCCGGGGCGAGTCCGGCAGTCATGTGTTCATCGGGTCGTTGGCGAGCTCGATCGGGCTGCGCGACGTCGCCGCCTACGCCGCCAGCAAGGCCGGCGTCCTCGGCGTCGTGCGCGCGCTCGCGGTGGAGTGGGCGGCGAGCGGCGCCCGGGTCAACTGCGTCGCCCCCGGCTACATCCGCACCGCGCTGACCGAGGACCTGTTCGCCGACGCCGAGCGCGCCGCCTGGGTCGCCGGACGCATCCCCATGGGCCGCCTCGGTGAGCCCGCGGACCTCGCCGGCGCCGTCGTGTTCCTGCTCGCCGAGGCATCGGCGTACATCACCGGGCAACTGATCAACGTCGATGGAGGGTGGCTCGCCGGATGAGCGTGTCGGAGGATCGCGGCGCCACGGCGCCGAGCACGGCCGCGGGCAGGCCGGCGTCGGGCAGGCCGGCGTCGGGCAGGCCGGCGTCGGGCGTCACGGCGGCAGGCGTCACGGCGTCGGGCGGGCCGGGGACGGTCAGGCGGACGACGTTCGGGGTCGTGGGGGGCGGCATCATCGGGCTGGCCGTGGCCCGCGAGCTCGCGCTGCGCCACCCCGGCGCCGAGGTCGTCGTCGTCGAGAAGGAACCGCGGCTCGCGGCCCACCAGACCGGGCACAACAGCGGCGTCATCCACGCCGGGCTGTACTACCAGCCCGGCTCCCTCAAGGCGACGCTGTGCACCCGCGGCGGCGCCCTGCTGCGGGAGTTCAGCCAGCAGCACGGCATCGACTTCCAGGAGCTCGGCAAGCTCGTCGTCGCCACGAACGACGCCGAGCTCGAACAGCTCGCGGTCATCGAGGACCGCGCCCGGCGCAACCGGGTACCCGACCTGGTGCGGCTCGACCGCGCCGGGATGGCCGAGATCGAGCCGCACATCAGCGGGATCGCCGCGCTGCACTCCCCGCACACTGCGGTCATCGACTACCGGGCGGTGTGCGAGGCACTGGCGGCGGACCTCGCCGCGCGGGGCGGCCGGGTGCTGTTGTCCAGCCCGGTCACCGCCATCCGCGACGAAGGCGACCGGGTCGCCGTCACCGCCGGCGGGCAGACCCTGCGCGTCGACCGGCTCGTCGCCTGCGGCGGGCTGTCCAGCGATGCGCTGGCGGCGATGGTCGACGACCCCGGCGACGTGCGGATCATCCCGTTCCGCGGCGAGTACTACCACCTGCGGGCGGGGCTGCGCGACCGGGTGCGCGGCCTGGTCTACCCGGTGCCGGACCCGCGTTACCCGTTCCTCGGGGTGCACCTGACCCGCGACCTGACCGGCGGCGTCCACGTCGGCCCGAACGCCGTCCTCGCCCTCGCCCTGGAGGGTTACCGCTGGCGCGACGTCAACCCGCGCGACCTCGCCCAGGTGCTGACCTGGCCGGGGATGCGCCGGCTGGCCCACGAGCACTGGCGCAACGGCCTGGCGGAGATGGTCGGCTCGCTGTCCCGGCGCCGCTTCGCCGCCGCGGTGCGCCGCTACCTTCCGGAGGTGCGGGCCGGCGACCTCACCCGGGCGCCGGCCGGAGTGCGGGCGCAGGCCGTGCGCCGCACGGGCGAGCTCGTCGACGACTTCGTGATCCGCACCAGCGGGCGGGTCACCGTGGTGCGCAACGCCCCGTCCCCGGCCGCCACGTCGTCGCTGGCGATCGCCGAGCACATCGTCGGCCAGCTCGCCGTCATCGGAGGCGCCCGCCCCTGACCTGCCGGTGACGGTCCGCTGCCGCCCGGACGCGCGTCTCGCCCCGACGCGCGGCAGGATGGTGACATGAGCGGAACCAGCACCGCGGGGCCGAGCGCCCCCTCCGACCCGACGGAGAGCCGCGCGCACGTCCGGGGCGCCGAGCTCGCCTACACCGACGCCGGCACGGGTCCCCTCGCCGTCTACGCCCACGGCGTCACCCAGAGCCGCGCGTCGGAGGCGGCGTCGGGCCTGTTCGACTGGTCACCCGTCGTCGCCGCGGGCCGGCGCCTGGTGCGCTACGACGCCCGGGGCCACGGGCAGTCCACCGGCGACCCGGTTCCGGCGCAGTACACCTGGCCGCAGCTCGCCGAGGACCTGCTCGCGCTGCTCGACCAGCTTGCCGGGCCGTCGCCGGTGGCCGGGATCGGTTCGTCGATGGGCACCGGCACGCTGCTGCACGCCGCCGTGGCCGCGCCGGGCCGCTTCGACCGGCTCGTGCTGACCGCACCGCCGACCGCATGGGCGACACGGGCGGCCCAGGCCGACCTCTACCGGCGGGGCGCCGACCTCGTGGAGACGCGCGGCCCGGCACTGTTCGCCGAGCTCGCCGCCGGCGCGCCCGTACCGCCGGTCTTCGCCGACCTGCCCAACTACCCACCGGCACCCGACGTCAGCGAGAAGCTCTTCCCGTCGGTTCTGCGCGGCGCCGCCGACTCCGACCTTCCCTCCGAGCAGGCCCTGGCCACCATCGACATTCCCGTCCTGATCCTGCCCTGGGCCGGCGACCCGGGGCATCCCGTCTCCACCGCCGAGCGGCTCGCCGCCCTCATCGACGGAGCCCAGCTCCAGGTCGCCGAGACCGGCGCGCAGCTCGCGAGCTGGGGCGCCCTGGCCGCGGACTTCCTCGGCCCGGGCGGAGGCGCGGGCGGCGCCTGATCATCGCCCCAGTCCCTCTCCAGCAGCCAGATCCTGCTGCCGGCCGCGGAGTTGCTGGAGGTTGATGGCCACCGGGCCGCGCACACCCCTTGTCGTCACCGCCGCCTGTCGTCCCGCCCACCAGTCCGACGTCCGCATCCCGATTCCCGATTCCCGATTCCCGGCCAGATGGCGGCCAGATCGTGCCGAGGTTTCGGTACGGTTTTTCGCCCGAAAACCGTGCACAGCCCTCGGCACGATTCTGTAGTCAGAGGACGACGAAAAGTGAACGGCTTTCGACGGCGGCAGGCGGCAGCGGACCTGCCCGTCTACCGCCCCGGGACGCTCTCTGCGGCGCGCAGCAGGTGCTCGGCATGGCGCAGGACCGGCGCGTCGACCATCCGGCCCTCGAAGGCGAACACGCCGACGCCCGCCTCATGCGCCGCCGCCAGTACGCGGCGCGCCCAGGCCACCTCGTCCGCCGACGGCGCGAACGCCGCCCGGACCACCGGGACCTGCGTCGGGTGGATGCAGGCCTTGAGACCAAAGCCGCTGGCCGCGGCGTCCCGCGCCTCGGCGGCCATCCCGTCCAGGTCGGCGATGTCCAGGTAGACGGCGTCGATCGCCTGGCGGCCGTGGGCGCCGGCGGCGAGCAGGACGGCCGCGCGGGCGTACCGGGCGACGTCGCGGTAGCGCCCGTCGTCGAACCGGCTCGACCGGCCGCCCAGCCCGGCGACGAGGTCCTCCGCGCCCCACATCAGGCCGACGACGTTCGCCGCCGCGGCCAGCTCTGGCGCCGCGAGCACCCCGCGGGCCGTCTCGCACAGCGCGATGACCGTGAAGCCGGCGAGCTGCTCGACCTGCGCCGCCGACTCCGCCTTCGCCAGCATGACCAGGCGCACGCCCGTTCCGTCCAGCGCCGCGAGGTCCGCGGCGAAGTCCGGGGTGCCGACCGGGCTGACCCGCACGACGGTGCGGGCCGGGTCGAGGCCGGGCAGGGCCGCCACCAGCGCCTCCCGGGCCGCGGGCCGCGCCGGGGGTGCCACGCCGTCCTCCAGGTCGAGGATGACGAGGTCCGCGGCGTCCGCCGCCCGGGCGAAGCGGTCCGGGCGGTCGGCGGGACAGAACAGCAGGGTCGTGCCCGCGAGCCCAGCCGTGTCCGCGAGCCCAGCCGTGTCCGTGGCCTCAGCTGACATCCGAGCGCACCCCGTCCCGCTCGGCCGCGCCCGAGTCCGTTGCCGCCGGGCGCAGGAGCATCAGCGCCGAGCGGGTCGCCGTGGCGACCACGACGCCCTCCTGGTTGCGCGCGGTGTGCTCGAACTCGACGACGCCCGTGTCCGGCCGGCTGCTCGACAGGCGCCGGCTGCGCACGACCGTCTCCGCGTAGAGGGTGTCCCCCACGAACACCGGCGCGGGGAAGCGCACCGCGCCGAAGCCGAGGTTCGCCACCGTCGTGCCCTGCGTCAGTTGTGCCACCGACAACCCCACCAGGGTCGACAACGTGAACAGGCTGTTGACCAGCCGCTGCCCGAACGGCTGNGTCGCGCTCCAGGCCTCGTCGAGGTGCAGGGCCTGCATGTTCATCGTCAGGGTCGTGAAGAGGGTGTTGTCGGCCTCGCCCACCGTGCGGCCCGGGCGGTGCCGGTACACGACCCCCTCGGCCAGCTCGTCGTAGTACAGCCCGCGCTGCTCGATGACGGGCCGGCCGTCCACGAGCCGACCCTCCACCGCGGCCGCCATCAGCAGGCACCCGTCGTGGCGAGCGGCCGGCCGACGTGCGGCCTGCCGGCCCGGAAGACCGAAGCGCGCATGAAAACTCTCCTCTGGCCCAGGGCGAGCGCTCGCGGCTTCACCTCGTCGACAACGACGACGGCCGGGCGCCCTGCCCACCGGAGCGCCGCACCCTCCCGGCCGGCGCCCGAATTCCCCGTGGAAGACGGATCGCCGGCGAGCTGACCGAACGCCCGTTCACCTGCCCGTCAGGGCGAATCCTAGCCGCCTGGCCTGGTCAGCGGGGCGCCATGCGGATCGCGCCGTCGAGGCGGATCACCTCGCCGTTGAGCATCGGGTTGGCCACGATGTGCTCGACCAGGGCCGCGTACTCGTCCGGGTTGCCCAGCCGGCTCGGATGCGGAACCTGCCGCCCCAGCGACTCCCGGGCCTGCTCGGACAGCCCGCCGAGCATCGGTGTCTCGAACAGGCCCGGCGCGATGGTGACCACCCGGATCGCCCGGTCGGCGAGGTCCCGAGCGATGGGCAGCGTCATGGCGGCGACGCCACCCTTGGACGCCGAGTAGGCGGCCTGCCCGATCTGCCCCTCGAACGCGGCGACGGAGGCGGTGTTGACGATGACGCCGCGGTCGCCGTCGACCGGCTCGACCGTGGCGATCCGCTCGGCGGCGAGCCGGATGACGTTGAACGTCCCGATGAGGTTGACGTGGATCACCTTCGCGAAGGCCTCGAGCGGGAACACGCCGCCCCGCCCCAGCACCCGGATCGCGTTGCCGGTGCCGGCGCAGTTGACCACGACCCGCAGCGGGCCGAGGGCGACGGCGGCGTCGAGGGCGGCACCGACCTCCTCGGGCTGGGTGACGTCCGCCGCGACGAACCGGGCGTCGTCACCGAGCTCCTTGGCCACGGCGTCCCCGGCCGAGCTGGGCAGGTCGAGCAGCACGACCCTCGCCCCGGCCGCCAGCAGGCGCCGCGCCGTGGCGAGGCCGAGTCCGGACGCGCCGCCGGTCACCAGAGCGATGCTGCCTGAGATGTCCATCAGTTACCTCCAGAGGGGACTGTCGCCTTCAGGCGACAGGGGAATCCGGTACGGACCGCGATGGTTATACCGGTCGCGCTGGTATAACCAGTTGTATGGGGCGGCAGGTGACGACAGGCGCGGGCGGGGTCTACGACCTCGGCTACCACGTCGTCTGGTGCCCCAAATACCGCCGGCCCGTCCTGACCGGCCCGGTCCGCGACCGGCTTGACATCCTGCTGCGCGAGAAGTGCGCCGAGCATGACTGGACGGTTGTCGCGCTGGAGATCGAGCCCGACCATGTACACCTGTTCGTGAAAGCTCATCCGAAGCACTCCCCGTCGTACATCGCCAACCAGCTCAAGGGCTTCACGTCCCACGCGCTACGCGACGAGTTTGCGCACCTACGCTCCCGGCTGCCGACGCTCTGGTCCCGGTCGTACTTCGTCGCCACCGTCGGCGCGGTGTCGGCCGAGACGGTGCGGCGGTACATCGACACGCAGGACGAGCGGCCGTGGCGCAAGGGCGTGGCCCGGTGAGACGGACGTACAAGTTCCTGCTGCGCCCGAGCGGGCGGCAGGTCGCCTCGTTGAACGCGATGCTCGGCGACCACCGTGCGCTGTACAACGCCGCGCTCCAAGAACGGCGCGACGCCTACCGGCACCCGTCCCGAACAACAGTCCGCTACGGCGACCAGTCGGCCCAGTTGAAGGACATTCGGGCGTACGACACGGACCATGCCCGATGGTCGTTCTCCTCGCAGCAGGCCACGCTGCGCCGGCTGAACCTCGCGTTCGCCGCGTTCTTCCGCCGAGTCAAGGCGGGCGAGACGCCCGGCTACCCGCGTTTCCAAGGCGCCGGACACTTCGACACGGTCACATGGCCCGTCGACGGCGACGGCTGCCGCTGGGACTCGCAGCCCGAGCACCCGAGCCAGACGTTCATCCGCCTCCAGGGCATCGGACACGTCAAGGTCCACCAGCACCGGCCCGTACTCGGCACGGTCAAGACCCTGTCCGTCAAACGCGAGGGTAACCGCTGGTACCTCGCGCTGTCCTGCGACGACGTGCCCGCCGTCCCGCTCGAACCGACCGGTGCTGTCGTCGGCATCGACATGGGTGTCGCGTCGCTGGCGACCACGGCCGACGGCCGGCATTTCGGCAACCCGCGCTTCCTCCAGCGGTCCGCTGACCGACTCGCCGCCGCGCAGCGAGACCTGTCCCGGAAGAAACGCGGCTCGAGGCGGCGCCGCAAGGCCGTGGCCCGTGTTGCCCGCCAGCACCGGGCGGTCGCCCGGCAGCGGGCCGACCTCGCGCATAAGACCGCGCTCGAACTCGTCCGCGATCACGACCTGATCGCCGTCGAGAAGCTGAACATCAAGTGCATGGTCCGCCGGGCGCAGCCCAAGCCTGACCCTGACCGGCCGGGCCAGTTCCTGCCCAACGGGCAGGCCGCCAAGTCCGGACTGAACAAGTCGATCCACGACGCTGGGTGGGGGGTGTTCCTCGACGTGCTGCGCGCCAAGGCTGAAAGCGCCGGACGGACGGTTGTTGAGGTGAACGCCCGTCACACCTCCCAGCGATGTGCCGAGTGTGGGCACGTCGCGAAGGAGAACCGGCCGACGCAGGCCAAGTTCCTGTGCGTGCAGTGCGGCCACTCCGCGCACGCCGACGAGAACGCGGCGGTCAACATCCTCAGGGCAGGGCTTGCCCTTCAGGTAGCGACAGCTTCCTGAGAAGCTGACCCCTTCAGGCGTCAGAGGAGTCACGCCTCGATCTCCTTCGCAGGTCGGGTCAGTTCGTGGGTAGGCGGTCGGTTCGGGCCGCGGTCGGCTTGCGGAATCGCGGTCGGCCTGCAGGGTCGCGGTCGGTTCGCGGGGTCGCGGTCGGTTCGCGGGGTCGCGGTCAGAAGGCGGCGTAGCCGCCGTCGAGCAGGATGCTGTCGCCGGTGTGGAAGACGGACGCGGGCGAGGCCAGGTAGACGGCGATGCCGGCGAAGTCCTCCGGGCGGCCCCAGCGGCGCACGGGCATGCGCGGCAGCACCCGCTCGGTGAACCGTTCGTCGTGCAGCCCCTGGTGGGTCATGGGCGAGTCCGTCCAGCCGGGCAGGATGGCGTTCGCCCGGATGTCGTGGCGTGCCAGCTCCACCGCGGCCGCCCGGATCATCGCGGTCAGCCCGGCCTTGCTGGCGCCGTAGGAGTAGGCGCGGGCCTGCCCCTGCAGGACCGCGAGGCTGGACGTGGCGACGAGGCTCCCCCCGTTGCCGAAGCGCACCATCGCCCGGGCCGCCTCCCGCAGGGTCACGAACGCCCCGTCGAGGTCGACCCGTGTCACCTCGCGGAACTCGGCGAGCGACGTCTCCAGCAGCGGGTGGAACTGGGACGCGACACCGGCGTTGACGAAGCAGGAGTCGAGCCGGCCGAAGGTCGCGGCGACCTCGGCCATCGTCGCGACCACCTGGTCCTCGTCGCCGACGTCGCAGCGATGGCCGGTGGCCAGCCCGCCCGCCGCGCCGATGCGCTCGACGGCGGCGGCGTTCTTGGCCGCGTTGGTCCCCCAGACGCAGACGTGGGCGCCGGCCGCGGCGAGCCCGCCCGCGATGCCCAGGCCGATCCCGCCGTTGCCGCCGGTCACCACGCTGACGTGGCCAGTCAGGTCGAACGGGCTTCGCCCGGCGGGCGCGTCCGCCGCCACGGCACCGCCCGACGACCGCCGGCCCGACTCCCGCACGATGCTCATCGCCGAGCCCTCGCTCATCGCCGATCCCTCCTGTGCCGGAACCGCTTCCGAGCGCGGTGCCGACCCGACCGTAGGATCACCACGGCATTTTAGTCAACCATCGCGTCGGTCAAATAAACTCTTGACTGCGAGCCCCGCGATGGGGGACGGTCGGCTCAGTCCCGACGTGACCCGCGCCACGGCTCAAAAATCCCCCGCGAACCGCCTCACCGGCGGGCGGCTCCCCCTGACCACCGCGGCCCGCGGCCCGCGGACCAGCCACGTACCCTCGCCGCGCCCACGGGCCGCGGACAGTCCCGACGGAGGTCGAGATGGACGAAAGCGCCAAGGGCAGAACCCTGGTGGAGGACGACCTCACGGTCTCCCCCGATGTGCTCGCCGCACTGGCCCGGGCCGTCGGCAGCCCCGCGGGGACGGCGACGGCCACCCTCGTGCCCTACTTCGGCGCGGCGGTCGGCGGCGAGTCGACCGCGGTCGACGGCCTCGACCTCGACCTGTCCCGCGCGCTGCTCGCCGGCATCGACTACGACTGGCGCCGGCCCTTCGCCCCCGGCGAGCGGGTGCACGTGCGGGTCACCGTGGAGGACGTCTTCCGCAAGGGCGCCAACCAGTTCGGCCTGCTCGCCGCCGAGTTCACCGACGCGGCCGGCGACCTCGTGCAGCGCCAGACCGTCACCTTCATCGAGCGTGGGAGCAGCAAGTGACCCAGGATGACAGCGCGACTCTCACCCCCGGCGAGAATGTGCCCCCCGGCGAGAACGTGACCCTCGGCGAGAACGTGACCCTCGGCGAGCGCACGCGCGGCCCCGTGACCCGCGTGCAGATCGCCCGCTACGCCGGCGCGGTGGGCGACTTCAACCCCGTCCACGTCGACGACGAGTTCGCCCGCGCCTCCGGCCTGCCGTCGGTGATCGCGCACGGCCCGCTCACCGTGACGCTGGCGCTGGACGCCGTGGTCGAGCAGCTCGGCCCCCAGGCCCTGCGGTCCGCGAAAGCCCGGCTGTCCGCGCCGGTCTTCCCCGGCGACGAGCTGACGGTGGTGCCCACCGCCGACGGCGTCGAGGTGCGCAAGGCCGACGGCACGGTGGCGGCGACGGTCCGCCCGGAGACGGTGAACCCAGAGACGGTGAACCCAGAGACGGTGAACCCAGAGACAGGGCAGCCGGCGACGGCGCCCGAGGCCGCGGGGACGCGCTGATGGGGCACGAGTACATCATCCTGGACGACGAGCCCCGCGGCGTGCGGGTGCTCACGCTGAACCGGCCGGACCGGATGAACTCCTGGAACGCGGCGATGCGCCAGGAGCTGCGCGACGCCGTCGAGGACACCGCGCTCGATCCGGGGGTGCGCGTCCTGATCATCACCGGCGCGGGTGGGCGCGCGTTCTCCGCCGGCGAGGACGTCGGCGGCATGGGCGACCTCACGGCGCTCGGCACCCGCGGGTTCCGCGCGCACGCCCGGCGCATCCACGACGTCTTCGACACGATCGAGGCGATGGAGATCCCGGTGATCGCCGCCGTCGACGGGGTGGCCGCGGGCGGTGGGTTCGAGCTGGCACTGTCCTGCGACTTCCGGGTGGCCGGCGACAACGCCCGGTTCGTCATGCCGGAGGCGAAGGTCGGCCTCATCCCCGGGTCCGGGGGCTGTTCGCGGCTCGTCACCTACGTGGGCCGGGGCCGGGCCAAGGAGCTGGTCATGCTCGGCGGCACCCTGCGTCCCGCCGCCGCGTTGCAGCTCGGCCTGGTCACCGAGGTCGTCCCGGCCGGCACGGCGCTTGACGCCGCCCGGGCCATGGCCGACCGGCTCGCCGCGATGGCGCCGCTCGCCCTCGGCATGGCCAAGCTCGTGCTCAACACCTGTGCGGACGTCGACGGTGAGACCGGCCGCCGGCTGGAACGTCTCGGCCAGAGCGTGCTCAAGACCACCGAGGACCACCGCGAGGGCGCCGCCGCGTTCATCGAGAAGCGGACCGCGCAATGGCAGGGGCGTTAGGCCAGGCCGTCGACCAGCGGTTCTGGAACCGGGCGACGCAGACCGCCGATCGGGAACGGCTCGACGCGCTGCACCTCGCCCGGATCCGCCACCTGGTCGGCTGGGCCTACGACCACTCCCCGCTGCACCGGCGGATCTACGACGCGGCGGGGGTGAAGCCCGCCGACATCCGCACCTGGGACGACTACCATCACCGGCTGCCGTTCACCGACAAGCCCGACTACGTCCGCGACCAGGAGAGTTCGGAGTCGGGGTTCGGCGGTCTGGCGCTCGGCCCGGAGCACTGGCAGCAGTACTTCCACACGACGGGCACCACCGGCCGGTTCCTGCACGAGGCGTTCAGCCAGTTCGAGATGCACAAGGCGGGCACCCAGCTCTGCTACGGCCTGTGGAGCCAGGGCGCCCGGCCGCGCGACTCGATCTACTTCTGCTTCGACTTCGGCATGTGGGTCGGACTGTGGACGTACTACTGGGGGGCGCGCAACCTCGGCCTGACCATCGTCTCCGGCGGCGGTGCCACCGGGGAGCAGCGGGTCCGCCACATCCTCGAACGCCGCCCCGCCATCGTCTGCGGCACCCCCACCTACCTGCTACACCTGGCCGAGATCGCCGAGCGGGCGGGGCTGGACCTGCGCCGCGCCGGGGTGCGCATCCTGGCCGGCGGCGGCGAGGCGGGGCTGTCGGTGCCGCGCATCCGTGAACGGCTCGCCGAGGCCTGGGGCGCCGAGCGGATCCACGACGCCTACGGCATCGGGGAGGCGCTGTTCATCGGCCAGTCGTGCGACGTGTGGGCCGGCGGGGTACACGCGATCGAGGACGTCTGCCACTCGTACTCGGTGGACCCCGCCTCGGGCGAGCCGGTCACCGACGCCGGTGAGGTCGGCGAGCACGTCATCACCAGCTACACCCATCTCGTGCAGCCGTTCATCAAGTACCGGACGCACGACCTCGTCCGCATCGACGCCCGTCCCGACCACGGCTGCGGGTGGACGTGGAAGCACTTCCCCGGGGTCGTGCTCGGCCGGTCCGACTTCATGATCACAATCCGCGGGGTCAACGTGTACCCGACCGCGGTGGAGAACCTGATCAGCGAGGTCCCGGGGCTGACGCACCACTACGAGCTGCACCTGTCCCGCCGCGACGGCATGGACCGGATGCTGGTCCGGGCCGAGGCCGCGACGGGGGTCGGCGCGCTGGCCGACCTGGCCACGCGGCTGTCGGCCCACCTGCGCGACCATCTCGGGGTCCGGCTGGAGACCGAGGTCGTCCACGCCGGGACGCTGCCGCGCTACGAGCTGAAGACCAGACGGATCTTCGACGCCCGCGAGCCGGGCGCACGAGCCGCCACCACCCGGGAAGGGCGCTGAACTATGGCCGGCGTGGCACAGGGCGGCGTGGCACAGGGAACGCGGACTCGCACGGATCTCGACCCACTCCCGCCACCGGGACCAGGCACGGGGCCGGGGTCGGGGTTGGGGTCGGGGTTGGGGTCGGGCCTGGGCGCCGACGTCGAGCGGCAGCGCGCCCGCCTGCTCGCGGTACACGCCGACCTGGCCCGGGAGCGGGAGGCAGCCCTGTCGCCGGCGATCGAGCGGGCGCTGGAGACGGCCCAGATGTACCTGTTCCTCGCGCTGGGCTACGTCGGTCACACCGACGCCCTGTTTCCCGACGAGCTTCAGGCCCCCCACGAGCCACAGGCCCCCGGTGAGCTGTCGGCCCCTCAGTCCGCCTCCCCATCGACCGATGCGACCGAAGGCGGGGGAATCCCCTCATGACATCCGCAGACCACAACAACGGCGTGCACGACGACCTCAGCGTGCACGACGACCTCAGCGTCTACGTGTTACCGGGGCGGGCGAGCGATCCCGCCCGGGCCCTGCGGGAGGCGCGCGACGCCGAGCGGGCCGGCTTCGGCGCGGTCTACGTCAGNGAGCGGCTCGACCTCAAGGAGGCCGGGGTGGTCTGCGGGGCGCTCGCCGCGACGACCGACCGCTGCCGCGTCGGGACCGCAGTGATCCATCAGGGCACCCGGCATCCCCTCACCATCGCCGCGCTGGCGGCGACCGCGCACACGCTGAGCGGCGGCCGGTTCGTCCTCGGGCTCGGCCGAGGGCTGGGGGCGCTGGCGCCGTCGCTCGGCGTCCCGCCGCCGACGCTGCGCGGGCTGGAGCACCTGGTGGGCGTGCTGCGGCGGCTGTGGACAGGCGAGGCGATCCGGGAGGAGGGCGCGGCGGGGTCGTTCCGCGGGATGCGCTTCTCCGACCTGCCCCCGGACGGCGCGCCGCCGGTCGTCCTCGGCACCATCGGCCCACGCGGGCTCGACCTCGCCGGGCGGGCGTTCGACGGGGTCATCCTGCACCCGTTCCTCACGGTCGACGCGGTGGCCGCCTCGGTGGCGGCGGTGCGCGGCGCCGCGGAGCGGGCCGGACGCGACCCCGCGTCGGTCCGGGTCATCACCACCCTCGTCGCCGCGCCCGACCTGCCGCCCGACCGGGCTGACCTCGCGGTGCGGGCGCGGGCGGTCAGCTACTTCCAGGTCCGCGGCCTCGGGGAGCTGCTGGTCGAACGCAACGGTTGGGATCCGGCGGTGCTCGACCGGCTGCGCGCCCATCCCACCCTGACCGGACGCGGCATCGCGGACACCGCCGTCACCCGCGACCGGCTGGTCGACTCCGCCGAGCTGATCCCCGCGGAATGGTTCGACACCGGCGCGGCGATCGGGTCCAGTGCCGCGTGCGCGCGGCGGGCGGCGGCCTACCGCGCGGCCGGCGCCGACGAGGTGCTGGTGCACGGCGCCTCCCCCGCCGAGGCCGCCGCTATGGCCGCCGCCTGGGGTGCCCTGCGCTCCCGTCCGGACGCCGCACCCGCCTTCGCCGCCGCGGGCGGCGCAGCCGCCGGCTGACCAGCCCTCCGCAAGGAACCACCAGCCCGCCACAGGCAACCACTCCCGCCACAGGCAACCACTCCCGGGACGAGCAACCAGGCCCGCGACAAGCAACCAGGCCCCGCCGAGCACAGCCAGGAGTCGCCGTCATGCAACGCACGCTTTTCGAGGCCGAACACGAGGAGTTCCGCGAGCTCGTGCGGACCTTCGTCACCAAGGAATGCCAGCCGCATCACGAGGAGTGGGAGCGGGCCGGCGTCGTCGACCGCTCCGCCTGGCGTCGGGCCGGTGAGATGGGCCTGCTCGGGCTCACGGTGCCCGAGCAGTACGGCGGCGCCGGGCTGAGCGACCCCCGCTTCGACGTGATCGTCACCGAGGAGCTGGCGTTCGGCGGCATCACCGGACTCGGACTGTCGCTGCACAACGAGCTGCTCGCCCCCTACCTGGTGGGCCTGACCACCGACGCGCAGAAGGCGCGCTGGCTGCCCGGCTACTGCTCCGGCGAGACCGTCACCGCCATCGCGATGAGCGAGCCCGGCGCCGGCAGCGACCTGCGCGGCATCCGCACGACCGCCATCCGCGATGGCGACCATTTCGTCGTCAACGGCGCCAAGACCTTCATCAGCAACGGCCTGCTCGCCGACCTCGTGGTCGTGGCGGTCAAGACCGACCCGGGGGCCGGGCGGGGCTCGCTCAGCCTGCTCGCGGTGGAGCGCGCCACCCCCGGCTTCGAGCGGGGACGCAAGCTCGACAAGGTCGGCCTGCGCGCGCAGGACACCGCCGAGCTGTTCTTCAACGATGCCCGGGTGCCGGCAGCCAACCTGCTCGGCGAGGAGCACCGCGGGCTGCACTACCTGATGCGCAACCTGGCGGCCGAACGGCTGTCCATCGCCGTCGGCAGCGTCGCCAGCGCCCGCCGGGCCCAGGAGCTGACCAGGCAGTACGTCCGCAGCCGCACGGCGTTCGGCACCACGATCGGCAGCTTCCAGAACACCCGGTTCGTCCTGGCGGCCCTGCATGCCCGCACGCTCGCCGTCCAGGCCCTCGTGGACGGCTGCGTCCAGGCCAGGATCGCCGGCACGCTCACCCCGCAGGACGCCGCCGCGGCCAAGCTGCTCGCCACGGAGCTGGAGTTCGACGCGGTCGACGCCGGGGTCCAGCTCCACGGCGGCTACGGCTGGATGGAGGAGTACCCGATCGCCCGGATGTACCGCGACGTGCGCATCACCCGGATCTTCGGCGGCAGCAGCGAGATCATGAAGGAGGTCGTCGGCCGCGCGCTGCGACTCGACGACCCCACCGCCCCCTGAACGACCAGCCTGCTCCCGCCCGCCAGCCCGACCCGCCCGCCAGCCCGACCCGGCTGCCCGACCGGCCCGGCTGCCCGACCGGCCAGGCCCCTTGGCCGCCTACCCGAAGACCTCCGTATCCGATTTATCCCTCCGACAAGCAATGCCGATTTCATTCGACTCATGAGTTGACAATAATGGTGGACCTTCCTACGATGAGGTCATGGCAGATGCGATGGTGGGCGAGCGTCGGGTGTACCGGGAGAACGACACCGACATCCCGAGCGAGTTCTCCGACCTGCTGGTGCGCATGCTCGTGCACCACCTGGAGAACTCGACGAACCGGTACTACACCGAGCTGCTGAACCACCTGTGGGAACGCTGCATGACGCTCGCTCCCGAGGAGCGACTGAAGACGACCTTCGCGAAGCTCATGCAGCAGGAGGTCGAGCACGGCGTCATCACGGCGCGGATCCTGGCGGGCCTGGGCGTCGGCAGGATCGAGCAGCCGATCAAGCAGTACCTGTTCCACCTGCCCATCGACACGTTCTGCGACATGGCGTACTTCAACGCCCTGGGCGACCGGGTGGGCTGCTACATCGGGGAGACGTGGGAGGACGTGCCCTACGAGCCCCTGTTGAACGTGGCGGAACGCCTGCACAAGGACGAGGTGTTCCACGCGACGTTCGGCATGTCGAACCTGCGTCGCGTGTGCGCCGATCCGGCCGGGCTGGCGGAGGCCAACGAGAAGATAAAGATCTGGTGGCCGGCCGCGCTGGACATGTTCGGCCGGTCGGACTCGGAGTTCAGCGACGCCTACGTCCGCTGGGGCCTGCGCAAGCTCAACAACGCCCAGCTCCGCCAGCAGTACATCGCCGACACCCGTCCACTGCTGGAGGAACTCGGCATCACCGTTCCCGCGGACACGGCGAACCGCCGTTTCCTCTGATGGCGCGGGCATGAGGCAGGCGCGGGCATGAGGCAGGACGGGGCGCCACCCCCCGCCGATCCCGCCCCGGGTCCCGCAGCGCCGCGCACCCGGACGGTCGACGTCCACCGCTACGGCCCCGACGCCGTCGTCCTCGACGTCCACCTCGGGCAGTACCGCGAGGTCTTCTTCGTCCTCACCGGCGACAAGAGTGTGACCATCACGATGCTCGACGGCAGCGACCCGACCCATCACGAGGCCCAGGTCTTCGTCTTCGCCAAGCCGTGGCAGTGGTCGCTCGACGCCCCCGATGAGGAAGTCCTGCTCCGGGTGTGGCAGTCCGTCGGCGTCCAGCGCTGACACGGCGCACCCCACCCGCACATCCCGGCCGGCCGTGGTCTCGCCACCCCGACCCCAGGCCCGCGGCCCCGCCACCGGGACGTATCCCAGCATGAGCTGGCCTTGTCGACGGGCGGAACCGTCGTCATCGTGATCACCGTGCCAGGGTCCGTCATCGATCATCGGACCGCAGGCATCGGCCGTGGTGTTCCGCGGAACCGCGTCCCGGTCCCCCCGCCCGCGCGGCTGTTCGCCGGAGCCCGGGCCGAGCCCCAGCCGCCTANTTACTGACGGTGACGNTCGAGGGGGGTGAGAGCGGGGGTGTGCGNGGGGCCGGCGTCCCGTGGTTCTTTGCTATGGACATATTTGCTATGGACATAGCGGACGCCAAACCGGCCACAGGGACCACGGTGGTCGCTCTCCCACGCATCCACCCCGAACACCGACCCGTCGCCGCCACGCTCCGCGATCGCTGCCGCCGCCGCCGCCGCCGCGAGCACGTGACACGGTCATGCAGATTCCGCGGAACCGGCTCCCACTCCGCCCCGCGAGGACAGTCCGCTAACGGTGATGTCGGTGAGGTCGCGGCGCGGCAGCCGGGCGGCGCGGCAGCCGGGCGGCGAGGCGGCGGCGGGAACCGGTTGATCAGCGATGCGGTGAGAAGCCCTCGAGCAGGGGGACAGTCGCGCGATAACCGCGACGGGCGCGGTGCCCGCTGGTCGTGATCCCGGTTGAATCTCACGGTCGCGGTAGGCGGCGATCAGATCGCTGATGGCCGCGGGCATCGCGGTCAGCTCCTCCGGCGTGAGGTGGACGACCTGGCTGAACGCCTCGTCCCTGCGCCACCGGCTGGGCGCCTGCGCGCGACGAGACAGCCAACGCTGGTAGGCCTCGTCCTCCAGTCCGCCGGCCAGCTCGCCGAGGTCGTCCCCGTTGGTCGACTCGGCGGTCGTGGTGGCCAGCCGCCAGGGCCGCCGCCGGCCGTGCTCCGTTGGCGCGGGCTCGATCAGGCCACGTCGCGAGCTGGCGCGGGTGGAAGGAGTAAAGGCCGGTGCTGCCGCCCAGTTCGCGAGCCGCGTCGGTCGACGTCACCGTGGCCCGCCGACGCAGCAGGTCCCGCAGCGCCGCGCGCACCGGATGCTCGGCGGACACGCAGCGACGGCGCGCGGCACTGAAGGCGATCCGTGCAGCGGACTGGGACAACCGGCCCAAGCCGAGGATCTTCATCAGTCCGCACTGAGCCATCCGACGGAGTCGGCGGGGCGCCGGCCGGCGGGGGCGGGGCCGGCCGGGAGCCCGGGGTAGGCGGGGTCAGCTCACCGGGGCGAGCAGGTTGACCGGCTTGTCGTTGAGGCCGTCGCGGACGCTCGTCCACTTGCCGCCGGTGTACTGGTCGACGCCGATCTGGTGGCCGCAGACGGCGACGAACGGTGCCTGACCGCACTTGAGCGGGCCGACCTGGAGCATCGCCGGACCGGCGAAGCCGCGCAGCGCCCGGTCCACGACGTCGAAGGACGTGGCCTTGTCCACGCCGAGCTGGTTGACGATCTTGGCGGCGGTCATCACGGTGCCGAACGTCGGCCCGCTGAAGCCGCGCAGCTCGACGGGGGCGCTGCCCAGCGGCTTGGCGTACTTCGCCGCGGCGTACTGGTAGGTCTTCATCCCGGAGTCGACGTCGGGCAGGTCGAAGTTGTAGCCGTAGTTGGCGTAGTACCAGCCGTCGGGGACGGCGTCGGCGGCACCGACGGTCTTGAGGTGCGCCCGCACCGGCACGTCGGCGCACTGGTCGGTCGTGATCACCTTGGGCTTGATGCCGAGCGAGTGGATCGCGTCGTACATGCTGATGCAGCTGCTCGGGGGGAAGGCGGTGATCAGCGCGTCGGCGCTGCCCGCGCCGCTGGCCTGCAACGCCGTCGTCAGGTCCGGGGTGGTGGCCTGCAGGCTGATGAACACCGGGCGGAACTTCACCTTGGCGGCGTCCAGGATCGGCTTCACGAGCTGCTGGGCGGCCGCGCGGCCGGCGGGCGTGTCCGGGACGATGCCCGCCACGGTGCGGGCCTTGAGCTCCTCGACGGCGAAGCGCGCCATGCCCATCAGCACCCCGGGCGAGCCGGCGGTGTAGGCGACGCCGCGGGTCGTCACGAAGTCCTCGCTGGCCAGGGCGTTGCCGATGAGGATCGCCTTGCGGCCGCCCACGGCGTCGTAGAACTCCTTGTTGCCGACGCTGAGGCCGCCGACGATCACCAGTGACAGCGACGCGTCGTTGGCCATCTGGGCGCCGCAGCGGGCGGCGTCCTCGGGCACGTTGACCGAGCAGGAGACCAGCTCGATCGGCCGGCCGCCGACGCCGCCGAGCTCGGCGTCGACGTAGGCCACCGCGGCCCGCGCGCCCTGGGTCGCGGACGGCAGGAAGGTGTCCTGACTGACAAATCCGATCTTGTACGGCGTGCCCTTCGCCGGGCCGGCGGAGCCCCCGGTGTAGCGCAGCGCCCAGGCGTTGTTGTCGCTGTTGGCGACGGGCGCGGAGCTCACCTCCCCGGCGCCGGCAGCGCCGGCACCGTTCGCGGCGCCCCCGGACGAACCCGACGACGAACACGCCGCGGCTAAGAGCAGGGAACTGAGCGCCAGCGCCCCCGCCACAGAACGACCTCTCACCGGTACCGCCTCCCACCTGCGCCGGCCCCCGTGGCCGACGGGTGGGAGCACCGTACGACCCCACAATAATTTAGTCCACCAGTCGATCGAATTAATCGAGAGGTCGGCCGATGGCCCTGGGCTACGACCCGATCGACGGCTTGATCGGCCGCCCGTTCGACNCCTTCCGATCNCCCGGCGAATTTATTCGACCCGCCGGTTGACTGTAATCTGCGTCTCACCTATCGTCCCGTGCAGGTAGTGCGCACCGTCCCGACCGGGGGCGTTCCCGGTCCCGCGTGAGGGGTACATCGTGGATCTCATCGACGAACTCGACCTCAAGGTCATCGACTGCGACACCCACGTCGTCGAGCACTACGACCTCTGGACGTCCCGGGTCCCGTCGAAGTACGGCGACCGTGTGCCCCACGTCGAACGCGACGCAGGCGGCATCGAGTGGTGGGTCGCCGGTGGCAAGGTGCTCAGCCCGGCCGCCGGTCTCGCCATCGCCGGTTGGAAGGAGCCGCCGCCGAAGTTCCCCGCTCAGCTCGACATGGTCGACCCGCGCATCTGGCAGCCCGAAGGCCGTCTGGAGATCATGGACGAGTACGGCATCCACGCCGAGGTCCTCTACCCGAACGTCGCCGGCTTCGGCGCCGGGCGCTACACCGACTTCGGCGACATGGAGCTGGCCCTGCTGCTGTTACAGGCGTACAACGACTGGCTGGCGGACTTCCGCCGGGTCTCGGACCGCTACGTCCCGGTCATGGCGGTGCCGTTCTGGGACATCGACCTGTCGATCGCGGAGATGACCCGCTGCGCGGAGCTCGGCCACAAGGGCCTGGTGTTCTCCCAGGCGCCCGAGGACTTCGGCTCCCCCATGCTCACCGACCCGCACTGGGACCGGCTGTGGGCAGCGGCCCAGGAAATGGGCCTGTCGGTGAACTTCCACATCGGCAGCGGGGACACCACGATGCCGCAGCTGCTGCACCCCTCGGCCGGCGTCCACGCCAACTACGCCACCTTCCCGATGACGTTCTTCCTCGGCAACGCCCGCACCGTGGGCAGCCTCATCGGCGCGGGCGTGTGCCACCGCTTCCCCGACCTGAAGTTCGTCTCGGTCGAGAGCGGCGTCGGCTGGGTGCCGTTCACCCTGCAGGCGCTGGACTGGATGTGGACCGAGTGCGGCGTCGCCAAGGAGCACCCCGAGTATGACCTGCTACCCAGCGAGTACTTCCGCCGCCAGATCTACGCCTGCTTCTGGTTCGAGCACGGCCCCACGCTGCGCGCGGCGATCGACTACGTCGGCGCCGACAACATCCTGTACGAGACCGACTTCCCGCACCCGACGAGCATGTCGCCGGGGCCGGTGAGCTCGGCGCTGCCACCCCGGCAGTTCATCAACGACAAGCTCGGCGACCTCCCCCACGACGTGCTGCGCAAGATCCTGCAGGATAACGCCATGAAGCTCTACGACCTCGCCTGAGCCGCACGACCCGGCCCAAGCCGCAGGACGCGGCCCGGGCCACCGGCCACCGGCACCGAGAAGGCCCGGGCACCGCACGGTGCCCGGGCCTTCCGCCGATCCCCTGTCCCGGCAGCACGGCGCGGTTCCGCGGAACACCAAGATCATCAGAATGAACCGGCGCTCGGATGCGTGGAGCGGTGCCGCGAGCACGTCGGCACCGCAACCCCTCCCGCCCGCCCACCTCGACCGGCCGTCACCGGCGCATGCTCGTGGTCGGAGGGTAGATCGGAGGGTAGAGAAGACTCGATCGGCTAGCGCGACGGCCGGGGCCGTGCCGGGGTCGTCACCTGGACGACCCGGTCCAGGGTGCGGACTACGAGCGCGAACGCGGACTCGGGATCGTTCACTGCGACCGCGGCCGCGCCGCCACCGGCGCCCCCGTCGCGGCGACGCTGGAGGGGATCGCGCCGGGACTCGGCGACGAGATCGGCCTCGACCTCGACGAGGTCGATGGTGGGCGGGTCGCCGTCGAGCACGCCGCGGTCCCAGACGACCGTGACGATGCTGCCGTTGCGCACCCCTCGCACCTCGAACGACTCGGTCGCGGGCCCCACGTCGGCCCGCCGTCCCCCGTCGGTCATCGCCGTGCTCCGTCCGCCTTGTGCTCCGCCCGCCGGTACCGCGCCCGTCTGGGCCATGTCCGCCCGCGCCGTGTCCGCCCGTACCGTGTCCGCCGCCTGGGCTGCGTTCGCCCCAACGGCGTCCGTCTGGGCTGCGTCCGTCTGGGCTCCGTGTGCCTGGACGGCGTCTGTCGGTGCCGGTCCGGTCGGGCGCGGTGCGGTGGGACGGCGGTCGGGGGGCAGCAGGCGGCGGTCGAGTTCTGTGCCCAGGTCGGCGAAGAGGCGTTCCAGCAGGGCGCGCTCGGCGGGCACGGTAACGGCCTCGGCGGCCCGCCACACCAGGCAGGCCATCTTCACCGAGCCCAGCACCTCCCACCACCGCAGGGCCGCGAGGTCGGGCGCCCAGCCGGCGGCGGCGCCGTAGAGGTCCGGCCAGCGAGCCAGGTCCACCAGGCCGCCGACGCGGTCGGTGCCGACCCGCCAGCAGACGAGCTGCGCCCAGGCGAGGTCCTCCAGCGGGTCCCCGACATGGGCCATCTCCCAGTCCAGCACCGTGCGCAGCCCGTCGGGGCCGCCGTCGCCGTGACCATGCAGGATGTTGCCGGTCCGGTAGTCGCCGTGGAGCAGGGTGACCCGGGCGGGCGGGGGTGGCGGGTTCGCGGCGAGCCAGCCCAGCGCCCGGTCCAGCACACCGGTGTGCGCCCGAGGGGTCGCGCGCAGCTCGCCGCTCCACCGGGCCAGCTCGACCCCGGCGACCCGCGCCGGATCCGGGCGGGCGCCGAGGATGTCGGCCGGCACGTCGGCGGCGTGGATCGCCGCCAGCGTCGCGGCGAACCAGTCGGCGAGCTCCGCCCGGTGCTGCACGTACCAGGGGTCGCGGTGCAGCGGGCCGATCGCGGCCGTGCCGCTGCACCGCTCCATCACCAGGTACGGGCGGCCGAGTTCCCCGCCGGGGCCCCCGGTGGCGCCGTCGCCGCTGGCCACCGCGTCGGGCACCGGCAGGCCCGCGGTGTGCAGGGTGTGCAGCAGGGCGGCCTCCGCGGGACGGCCGAGGGTCTGGCCGCCCGCGCCGACGACGCCGACGGCCGAGTCGGCGCAGAGGATCAGCGGGTGCGTGGCGCCGTCGCGGGTCACCGCGTCGAACGACCACATCTCGCGGGAGTAGCCGCCCTTGAGCCGGCGCAGGTCGACGATGTCGGCCTCGGCGAGGACGGGTTCGGCCAGGACGGGGTCGGCCAGGGCGGGGTTGCGTCCCGCGGCCAGCAGCGCGCGCAGCACGCCCGGGTCGACCCCGTGGGTGACGGCGGTCATCAGGAGATCACACCGGCGATCTTGAGGTTGATGAGCTCCTCCTCGGAGCGGCCGAGCGCCAGGACGACCTCGTCGGTGTGCTCCCCGAGGGTGGGCGCCGGGGTCAGCGTGGGCAGGTCGCCGTCGACCCTGGCGGGCACCGGAACCAGCGGCAGGCGTGCGCCACTCGGGTAGTCGACCTGCTGGACGTAGCCGTTCGCCAGCGCCT
Source organism: Frankia sp. ACN1ag (assembly GCF_001414035.1). Taxonomy (NCBI): domain Bacteria; kingdom Bacillati; phylum Actinomycetota; class Actinomycetes; order Frankiales; family Frankiaceae; genus Frankia; species Frankia sp. ACN1ag. Next base: position 43,744 of record NZ_LJPA01000024.1, read on the forward strand.
GCGGGTCGGTCAGGGTGTCGCCGGGGACGGCGACCGGCGCCCACTGGCCCTCCTGGCTGTCGAGGGCCTTGACCAGCTCGTCGTAGCTCATCGCCGTGAAGATGGCGTCGAGGGCGGCGACGCACGCCGCGGCGTGCTCGGTGCGCAGGGCCAGGGTGGTGAACCGCTCGTCGGCGGCCAGCTCCGGGTGACCGAGCGCCGCGCACAGGCCGGCCCAGTAGCGGTCGGCCTGTAACATCCCGAGCACGAAGAAGCGGCCGTCGGCCGTCCGGTACAGGTTCGTCAGCGGGTTCGGCGGGCGGCGCCGATCGAGCTGGACGATGTTGTCCGCGCCGATCGCCGCGGCGCCGGCGATGGTGGCCTGCATCGCCCACAGCCCGGCGCCGAACAGCGACACGTCGACCACGCTGCCCTGGCCGGTCCGCTCCCGCTGGTACAGCGCCCCTGCGATGCCGCCGGCCAGGAACATCCCGCTCTGGATGTCGCCGAAGGCGGGGCCGGGCAGCAGGATCGGGAAGTCGTAGCCCGGCGGGACCGAGGCGGTGCTGGCGCCCGATCGGCTCCAGTAGGAGATGCCGTCGAACCCGCCCTTGTCCGCGTCGGGACCGGCGGGCCCCTGACCGGTGCCGCGGCCGTAGATGATGCGCGGGTTGCGCGCCCGGACCTGGTCGACGTCGATGCCGAGCCGCTCCCGGGCCGACGGCATGAAGCTGGTGATGAACACGTCCGCCTCGTCGATGAGGCACATCAGCAGTTCGAGCCCGTCGGGGGTGGCGATGTCGATGCCGACGCCCCGCTTGCCGCGGTTGAACACCTCCCACAGCGTGGTGACGCCGCCGTCGCCGGGGCCGAAGCCGTAGGACGACAGCGCCCGGACCGGGTCGCCGGTCTCGGGATGCTCGATCTTGATGACGTCCGCGCCCCAGTCGGCGAGCGCGGCGCCGGCCGACGGCACGAAGCCGAACAGCGCCACTTCCACGACCTTGATGCCCTCGAGAATCCTGCCCATCGCCTGCCTCCACACCTACTGATCGCCGTTGCGGCGCTGTCGTCCGGCTCTGATCTGCGCGTCAGGACCTGCTCGGCGCGGTCAGACCCGCTCGATGATGGTCGCGGTGCCCATGCCGCCGCCGGTGCACATGGTGACGAGCGCGGTCGACAGGTCGCGGCGTTCCAGCTCGTCGAGGGCGGTCTGCAGCAGCATGCCGCCGGTCGCGCCGATCGGATGGCCGAGCGCGATCGCCCCGCCGTTGACGTTGACCTTCTCGGGATCGAGGTCGAGGTCGCGCATGGTCTTCAGCGGGACCGCGGCGAACGCCTCGTTGATCTCCCACAGGTCGACGTCGTCCACCGTCATCCCGGCCCGCTCCAGGCAGCGGCGCGAGGCCGGGCCGGGCGCGGTCAGCATGATGACCGGCTCCGCGCCGACGACCGCGCTCATCACCACCCGGGCCCGCGGGCGCAGGCCGTGCGCGCGGGCGAAGTCGGGCGAGGCGATCGCGAGCACGGCCGCGCCGTCCACGATGCCCGACGAGTTGCCGGCATGGTGGACGTAGTCGACCTCCTTCACGTCCGGGTAGACGTCGCGGACCATCTCGCCGAAGGCCCGGTCGTAGCCGTAGTCGGTGAACACGGCGCGCCCCAGGGCCGCGAACGACGGCGCCAGCTTCGCCAGCGTCTGCGGGGTGGTGCCCGCCCGGGGATGCTCGTCGCGGTCGAGGGCGACGGAGCCGTCGGCGTTGACGATGGGCACCACGCTGCGGGCGAAGTGGCCCTGCTCGATCGCCGCGGCGGCGCGCTGCTGGCTGCGGGCGGCGAACGCGTCGACGTCGTCGCGGGTGAACCCCTCGATCGTCGCGATCAGATCGGCGGACACCCCCTGCGGGACCTGCGGGAACCTGGCCCGCACCGCCGGATTGCCGGCCGAGAAGTCCATCGGCCCCTCCTCCGCGGGCCAGCGCGACATCATGTCCACACCGCCGGCCAGCACGAGCCCCTGGTGCCCGGAGGCCACGCCCATCGCCGCGAAGGTGACGGCCTGCTGACCGGACCCACACCACCGGTTCAGCGTCACGCCCGCCACCGTCTCCGGCCAGCCGGCCGCGAGCACCGCCATCCGGGCGATGTCGCCGCCGTGGTCGCCGACGGCGTTGCCGTTGCCCATCACCACGTCGTCGACGAGCTCCGGGTCGGAGCCGACGCGGTCGGCGAGCGCACGCAGGAGCTGGCCTAACAGCTCCTGCGGATGCAGGTGATGCAGCGAGCCGGTGGACCGGCCCTTGCCGCGGGGGGACCGCACGCCGTCGAGAATCCAGGCCTCGCTCATCGTGATCCTTCCGGGTTGTCTTCCGGGTCGGCTTCCGGGTCGGCTTCCGGGTCGCCGGTGCGGGCGTCGGCCTCGGCCTCGGCACCGGCCTCGGCATCGGCTCCGACGTCGGCTCCGGCCTCCACCTCGGCGCCGGCGCCGAAGTAGGTCGATTCGAGGGCGGCGGCACGCCCGGCGATCTCCGCGGTGGTGCCGCTGGCGACCAGGTCCCCATGGACCAGCACGGCGGCCCGGTCGGCGACCTCCAGGGCGAGGTGGACGTGCTGCTCGACGAGCAGCACTCCGGCGCCGGTGTCGTCGACGATGCGGCGCAGCACCGGCAGCAGGCGTTCGACGATGACGGGGGCGAGACCGAGGCTCATCTCGTCCACCATCAGCAGGCGTGGCTTCGAGGTCAGGGCCCTGGCCATCGCGAGCATCTGCTGCTCGCCGCCGGACAGCAGCCCCGCCCGCCGGCCCAGCAGCGGCTCCAGCGCCGGGAAGTACGACAGCGCGCGGGCGAGGTCGCCCTTGCTGCGCGCGGCGGCAAGCCGGAGGTTTTCGGCGACCGTGAGCTGGTAGAACAGCGAGCGGTCCTCCAGCACGTGGGCGAGCCCCTCGCGGGGCGCCCGGTGCGCCGGGCGGCCCCGCACCGAGCGGCCGAAGACCCGGATGTCGCCCTTCATCACCGGGTTGAGGCCCGAGGTGGTCAGCAGCGTCGTGGTCTTGCCGGCGCCGTTCGGGCCCAGCAGGGCCACGATCTCCCCGGCGTGCACGGTCAGGTTCAGGTCGCGGACCATCGCGACGCCGGCGTAGCCGGAGTACAGGCCGTCGATCTCCAGCAGCGCGGTCATATTCCCGCCTTCGTGCCGAGGTAGGCCGCCCGGACGCGCTCGTCGGCGACGACCTGCGCCGGCGTGCCGTGCGCGATCTTCGTCCCGAACTCGATGACGTAGACCTCGTCGCACACCCCCATCACCAGCCCCATGTCGTGATCGACGAGCAGGATCGACACGCCGGCCTCGACGATGCGGCGCAGCCGGCGGCCGAACTGCTCCGACTCGGTGGTGTCCAGGCCCGCGGCCGGCTCGTCCATGCAGATCAGCGCGGGCCGGGCGGCGAGGGTGCGCCCGGCGCCGACCAGCTTGCGCTGGCCGTGGCTGATCTCGGTGGGCAACCGGTCGGCGAGGTGGGCGATGCCGAGGACGTCCAGCGCCCAGTCCACGTCGGACTGATCGCGGCGGCGGCCGGGCCGGACCAGGTCGAGCAGAAACCCGCCGACCGTCTGCCGTTCGGCGCCGACCTGGAGGTTCTCCCGCACGGTGAGGTCCTCGAACAGTTCCAGCGACTGCCAGGTGCGGCCGAGGCCCAGGCGGGCCCGGCGGTGGGCCGGCTCGCGGTCGACGCGCTTCCCGCGGAAGTGGATCGCACCCTGAGTGCGGGTGAAGCCGGAGATGCCGTCGATGAAGCTCGTCTTCCCGGCGCCGTTGGGACCGATGAGCCCCACCAGGCGGCCCTCGTCGACCCGCAGGTCCAGCCCGTTGACGGCGTGCAGGCCGCCGTAGACGACGCTCATCGACTCGGTGCGCAGCAACTCGCTCACCGGGCCTCCCCCGCCACCGCGGGCGCCGCCCCGGCCGACCCGCTCACCCGGGAGCCGGCAGGGGACCCGGACGCAGCCGAGGTGGCCGCGGCGACCGGAGTGGACGCTGCAGGTGGGACGGACGCTGCAGGTGGGACGGTCGTGGCGGGCTCGGTGGACGCAGTGGGCTCGGTGGACGCAGTGGGCTCGGTGGACGCGACGGGACCAGTGGTCGGTGTTGCCACGTCCGCCGGGGTGGGTGGGTCCGCCGGGGTGGGTGGGTCCGCCAGGGTGGGTGGGTCCGCCAGGGTGGGAGGTCGGAATCTTCGCTGTAGGGCCAGCAGGTCCGTGCGGGCCTTGCCGGCGACGCCCTCGGGGTTCAGCACGGCGGTGACGACCAGGCCGAGGCCGCCGAGCAGCAGCACGAACTCGTCGGGCAGCCCGAACACCCGGTTGAGGACCGTGAAGCCGAGCCCACCGCCGACGAGCAGGCCGCCGGTGACCGCGCCACTGACGCTCGCGATCCCCCCGAGGTAGGCGAACGCGAAGAACATCAGCGACTTGTCGTAGAGGAACTTGTCGGGGGTGACGTTGCCGGTGCGGTAGGCGATGACCGCGCCACCGACCCCGGCGATGAACGCCGAGACCCCGAACGCCAACACCTTCACGGCGGCCACGTTGACTCCGGCGGCGGCGGCGGCCCGCTCGTTCGAGCGGATGGCCAGCATCTGGCGCCCGGTCAGCGATCGGCGCAGGTTGGCGACGAGGTAGCCCAGCGCGACCACGACGACCAGGCAGAACACCAGGGTCAGCGGGTTGGGTTGGGTGCCGTCCCCGATCGTGACGCCGAGGATGTGGTGGGTGGCGGTGTCCTGGGAGCGGATGAGCGCCGGCGTCGTCACGGTCGCGCCGTCGAAACCACCGTTGATCCAGGAGTTGGCGAACACGACCTTGTCGACGGCGACGGCGAAGGCGAGGGTGGCGATCGCGAGGTGCACCCCGCGCACCCGCAGTGCGGGCAGCGCCACGAGCACGCCGGCGACGACCGCGACCGCAGCCCCGGCGAGGATCGGCAGCGGGAACGGCCAGCCGTGGTGCGTCGACAGGCTCGCGACGGTGTAGGCCGACAGGCCGGCGAAGCTGGTCTGGGCCAGCGAGATCTGCCCGATGAAACCAGTGAGGACCACGATGGACAGGCAGATGACGATGCCGGTCAGCGTGTTCGTCAGCCCGTCGCGCATCGCTGGCGACAGGAAGAACACCCCGGGGATCAGCGCGACGACGGCCAGCCCCGGCCCGCCGTAGCGCAGCGCCCACGGCCGCGCCGTCGGCGAGAACGGCAGCCGGCCCGGCCCCAGCACCCCGCGGGTCGGCAGCGACTGCCCGCGCAGGGCCAGCACCGCGACGATGACGACGAGCGGCACGAGCAGGTCGACCCCGGGCACGGGCAACCCGCCGGCCTTCGGAAACCAGCTTTCGTTCGCGCCGAGGAAGGTCACCAGCGAGACCTGCATACCGAGGCCGAAGGCGGCCAGCGTCGTCCACCCGAAGGAGGTGAAACCGCCGACCAGGGCGGCGGTGACGGCCGGGACGATCAGCGCCGGCATGGTGTTCGGGTCGACGGAGGAGTTCACCGAGGCGACGAAGATGCCGAGCAGCCCGGTGACGACGGTGGACAGCACCCAGGTCGCCGCGGCGAGCCGGTCGGCGGAGAAGCCGAGGACCGTGGCGCCCTTCTCGTTCTCGGCGGCGGCCCGCACGGCGAGGCCGAAGCGGCTGCGCTGGAACAGCGCCCACAGCGCCACGGCGAGCACGAGCACCAGGCAGACGACGAAGAGCTGCTCCTGGGTGATCTTGAACAGGCCGAGGTCGACCTGCGTCTTGTCGACGAACGGCAGCGGCCCNACGACCTGCGTCGTCGTGGAGAACCGCCGGACGACGACGGCCTGCAGGAACAGCAGCACGCCGACCGAGGCGACCACCTTGGCCAGGACGGGCGCGTGCCGCAGCGGCCGGAACACCGCGACGTGCAGCACCAGGCCGAACAGGGCGCAGAACACCAGGGCGAGCACGAGGGCCGGCCAGAAGCCCATCGCGGCGCCGAAGGACACCGAGGTGGGCCAATGCGGCACGGAGAACCCGTCGTCGCCCGCCAGGTGCACGAGGCCCTCGATGGGCGCGAGCGGGTTGGGCAGCGGGGGGAGGAACAGGTCGCCGTGGGCCCGCAGGTCGGCGTAGACGTAGGCGGCGTACATCGCCACGGCCGCCCCCGCCAGGTTGACCACCCCGGACCCGCGGTAGGTGACGACGACGCCGAGAGCGATCGCCGCGATCAGCGCCCCCAGGGCGAACCCGCCGCCGGAGAAGAAGTTGGCCCGGTAATCCCCCTTGGCGATGATCACCGCGAGCAGGGCCACCACCACGAGGGCGGGAACGGCCGTGCGTAATCGTGCGGCGGGAGTTCGGGGTCGCGTCATGTCGTCCAAGCTCCTGTTCCCGGCGGGCTGGCAGGCCCCGGCCGCCGGTGCGGCGGCGCGCGGGCGGGCCGGCGGGCTCGGCCGGCCCCGCGTCCAGGCCCGCCGGCGCGTCGACGGCCATCCGTGACCGCCTGAACCGACCACCTCCCCGGGGCGCCGATCGCGTTCCCGGCGGGGCCGCCGACCGCTGCGGCCTGCGAGGTAGGAGCAAGGTATGCGGGCGGTAGATTTATGTCAACCCATGAGTAGAAATTAATCCGCGTCACACTGGCGCGAGCTCGGGCGCGCACGCGCGCAGGCCAGGGGATGCACTGGCGAGTGGCCCCGGCGGGGCGGACCGGCCGGCGGGGGCGTGGCCCGGGGTGGCGGATCGGCCGGCCGGGCGGGTGGCCCGGGGTGGCGGGTCGGCCGGATCTCCCGGCCGGCCGGGCGGGTGCCCCGGCGGGGGCTGGCCCCGCCCGGCTCAGCGCAGGACGAGGGCGACGCAGGTGTCGGCGAACGCCTCCGGCGAGTCGCGCCGGGCGTCGAACCACTTGTAGGACCAGCTCGTCATGCCGATGATCGCGTTCGCGACGAGCCTGGGGTCGCCCGGCGGGATCGACCCGTCCGCCATCGCGGCCTCGACCGCGAGGATGAACTGGCGCAGGTAGAGGTGCTCCTTGTGGCCGACGTCGGCGAGGTCGGCGTGCTCCAGGCCGGCCCGCTGGTCGAAGAACACGGCGAACAGGGCGGGATCCCGGGTGACCAGCAGCGCCTGGTGGCGGATGAGCGCGGCGAGCCGTTCGCGCGGGTTGGCGAGGTGCGCGAGCGTCTCGACCTCGGTGAGCGCCACCGTGATGGCGCGCTCGAAGACCAGGCGGAGCAGGTCGCTCTTGCGCTTGACGTAGTAGTAGAGGCTGGCCTTGCGCAGGCCCATCGCGGCGGCCACGTCGTCGAGCGAGCCGGCCTCGTACCCGTGAGCCTGGAAGACGTCCGCCGCCACCCGCACGATGTTCTCCAGCCGATCGCGGTACTCCTGGCTGGGCTCGAGGTTGCGCGGGCGGCCACGCTTGCGCGGCGGGTCGGACTGAGTCGTGTTCATCGGGATTGCGGCGTGGAGACCCCGCCGTTCACGGCAGGGAGGAAACGCCGTCTCATCTTATTCATCGGTCGATATCCCTTCTGTAGAATGGAGACATGTCCCGCTACCGGCTTTGTCCGACCGCCGAACAGGCGGCTGTGATGGAAGACCATTGCGGGCAGGCGCGGTACGCGTGGAACCTCGCCGTGGAACAGCAGTCCTGGTGGAATCCGCGCCGCGGCCCGGCACCGAACTACCACGAGCAGTCCCGCCAGTTGACCGCGGCGCGCCGGGAGAATCCGTGACTTGCCGCAGGTTCGCAGACTGTGCAGCAGCAGGCGTTGCGCGATTTCGCCACGGCCATGGCAAACCTCTTCCGGGGTTCGCATCGCCGGCCGTCGTGGCGCAAGCGTGGCCGGCCGGCGGGTTTCCGGATCGTCGCGGTGAAACCCACCGATGTGCGTTTTCTGAACCGTCGCTGGTCGGCGGTGCGTATCCCGAAGGTGGGGTGGGTGCGGTTCCGCCGGTCCCGTGCTGTTCCGGAGGCGCGTTCCTACCGCGTGACGCGGGACCGGGCGGGCCGCTGGCAGGTGGCGTTCGCGGCCGTGCCCGACCCGATCCCGGGCACTGGCACTGGCACTGGCCCGATTGTCGGGGTGGATCGGGGAGTGACCGTGTCGGCCGCGCTGTCGACGGGCGCGTTGCCGCACTGTCCCGGGTTGCGGCCCGGGGAACAGGCTCGGCTGCTCCGCCTGCAACGCCGGCTCGCCCGAGCGAAATCCGGATCGAACCGGCGGACCCGCCTGAAAGCGCAGATCGGCCGAGTGAAGGCCCGAGAGGTCGACCGGCGCAAGGACTGGGTCGAGAAGACCAGCACCGCGTTTGCCCGCCGGTACGACCTGATCCGCATCGAGGATCTGCCGATCGGAAATATGACCCGCTCGGCGCGGGGCACCCTCGCCGAACCGGGGCGGAACGTGCGGCAGAAAGCCGGGCTGAACCGGAGCATCCTCGCCCACGGCTGGGGACTGCTCGTCCGCCGGCTGGAACAGAAAGCCCCCGGCAGGGTCGAGAAGATCAACCCTGCCTACACGTCGCAGACCTGCAACACCTGCGGAACCCGAGACCGGCAGGCGCGCGAGAGCCAAGCCGCCTTCCGGTGCCGGGCCTGCGGGCAGCAGGNGNACGCGGACGTGAACGCGGCACGCAACATCGCCCTGGGACATCAGTGGGCAACCACGTGGGTGACTGCGCGGGGAGGCGACGCCGACAGGCGGCCCGTGAACCGCGAACCTCAACGCTGCACACCCCCTCTCCCGGCGGACGTGTAGAAGTTGGAATCCCCCGCGTTCACGCGAGGGAGGATGTCAAGCGTTCCTCCGCAGGGCTCCGCACGCCCCGAGACGATATCGACCATCCGACCAGCAGGTAGATTGCCCGTCGGCGAGGTCTAGCTTACGGACCGAGCGCGTCCAGACCAGTAAGGGTTACGCAGCTCACGCTTGAGCACCTTCCCCGCGGCATTGCGCGGCAGCGCGTCGACGAGGTCGATCGACGTCGGGCACTTGTAGGCGGCCAGGCGGGCGCGGGCGAAGGACACGACGTCGGCGGTCGTCGGGGTCCGGCCCGCCTCGGCGACGACGACGGCCTTCACCGTCTCGCCCCAGCGCTCGCTCGGCACCCCGATGACCGCGACGTCGGCGATGTCGGGATGGGACATCAGGACGTTCTCGACCTCGGCCGGGTAGACGTTCTCCGCCCCGGTGATGATCATGTCCTTGACCCGGTCGTGGATGAACAGGTAGCCGTCCTCGTCGAGGTAGCCGACGTCCCCGGTGCGCACCCAGCCGTCCTCGAGCAGCGCCGCGGTCTCGCGCGGATTGTTCCAGTACCCGGGGGTGTTCTGCGGCGAGTGGATCCAGATCTCGCCGACCTCCCCGGGCGCGGCTTCGGCCCCGGTGTGCGGCGGGACGATGCGCACCCGGGCCCCGGGCACCGCTCGTCCCGCCGAGCGTAACCGCCCGGCTGCACCCGCCGACCCGGGAGGGGCCGCCGTCCCAGCCGCCTCCGCCGTCCCGCCCGCGCCCACTGCCCCGGGCTCCGCCGTCCCGCCCACGCCCGTCCCGGCGGCATCGAGGGCCCGGCGATGATCCTCCGGCGTCAGCATGGTGACGGTGCCCGCGGTCTCACTCAGCCCGTAGACCTGCACGAAGTCGCAGCGGAACGTCTCGATCGCCCGGACCAGCACGTCCAGGGAGATCGGCGAGGCCCCGTAGGCGATCGTGCGCAACGACGACAGGTCCAGCTCGGCGATGCCCGGCACGCCGAGCATCGTGCGCAGCACGGCGGGCACCGCGAACAGGTTCGTCACCCCATGCTCGGCCACCGCGCGCAGGATCGCGTCGGGATGGGCCTCGCGCAGCAGCACCGTGTGGCAGCCGGCGTGGAAGCCGCTGAGCGAGTAGCCGCTGCCGGAGATGTGGAACAGCGGCATGGCGACCAGGTTCACGCTGCCGGATCCGAGGTCGAGCGTCTCCCCGGCCATCCGCAGCAGTGACAGCAGGTTGTGCTCGGTCAGCATCACGCCCTTCGGCAGGCCGGTGGTGCCCGAGGTGTAGAGCTGGATCCGCACGTCGTCGGGCTTCGCGCGCAGCCCGGGATCGAGCGCGGGCGCGGCGGCGACCCACTCGTCGTAGTCCTGATGGCGGACCTCGTGGCCGACCTCGGGACGGATCTCGTGGCCGGTCGAGCCGCCGACCACGATGATCTTCTTGACGCCGGGCAGCTCCGCCTCGACCGTCTCGACGGTCGCCGCGAACGCCGCGCCGACGATGAGGACCGAGGCCTGCGCGTCGGCGATGATCGCGGCGATCTCGACCGGCGCCAGCCGCCAGCTCACCGCGACGTTCACCGCCCCCAGCTTCGCCCCGCCGAAGAGCAGCTCGTAGTACTGCGCGGCGTTGGCGTCGAGGTAGGCGACCCGGTCGCCGGCACCGATCCCCTCCCCGGCCAGCGCCTGGGCGACCTGGTTCGAGCGGGCGTCGAGCTGGGCGAAGGTGACGGTGCGGCCGTCGGCGGTGAGCGCGGGCTGGCCACCGCACTCGGCGCCATGGGTACGGATCAGGTCGGCGATGGAGCTGATCGGCATGTCATTCCTCGATCCTCGCGGCGACGACCCGCAGACCGTAGGAGCCTCGCCGTATTAATGTCAACCCGCGAGTCGAGTAAACACACGTCCCCAGGGGGTCCCTCGTGATCACTCTCCTCGGATCCGCGACCTGGCACAACGGCCACGTTGACGGCGCCATCCGGGACATCCGCCGCCCGTTACCCGAGGACGGCCTGCTGAGCGGGGCCGTCCTGCGGATGGGTGACCCCGACGCGGGCCCCGTCGTCGCGATGTCCATCGAGGGCCGGATCTTCCCTCGCAAGGCCCCCGTGCACCTGCACAAGAGCGACAGCTTCCGGATGGCGCTGGGCGAGCCGATCCGGGTGGGCGGCACCAGCTACGCCCACGGCGAGTTCCGCCTCCAGCGGGCCGACGCCTTCTACGGCCCGGAGTACTGGACCGACGAGGTCGGCACCAACCAGCTCCTGCTGATGGCCGACCGGCGCGGACTCAAGCCCTACCTGACCGACGCGCAGCTCCAGCGGCTCGCCGACACCGCCCTCGCCGACGACGTCAGCCTGGAGGGGGTGGCGATGCTCCCCCGCGACGCCGACGTCCCGCACGCCATCGCCAACAGCTTCGGCGCCGTCCTGCGCCCGAGCCACTTCGACGCCGGCTTCACCGACACGACCCGATGGTCGACGCTCAGCGACGGCAGCCGCCTGGCCGCCGTCGCGCTGGGCGACCGCGAGTCCGGCGTGCTCCTGCTGTGCTGGGACCGGCCGCCGGGCGCCGCCGCGCTGCCCGGCTTCCGCCTCGGCACCGACCTGGTCCGGCTCGTCGTCGAGGGATCCTGCCGGATCGGCGCGCCGGGCACCGCCGCCGGCTCGACGGGCAGATCGACAGACGGATCGGGTGACCGGACGGACGGCGCCGGCGAGGTCGAGCTCGGCCGGCTCGGCTTCCGGCTCCAGCAGGAGGGCACCTGGCACGGAACGTCGCGCTCCGGCCCGGCCGGGTCGAAGGAGCTGTGGATCGTCGCCGACCGACGGGCATGGCCGCCGCTCACCGCGGCCGGACCGCCCGAGGGGCTGTTGGCGGAGGCGGGCGCCGAGGTGGCGGCGCTGACCTCCCGGCTGGCGACCGCCGCATGACCGCCGGCGACAACTCGGCCGGCGCCGCCGGGACCTCGGCGAGGCCGGAGACCTCGGGAACCGCAGAAGCCGCACGGACCACGGGAGCCGCAGAAGCCGTGACGGCCGTGGGGACCGTGGGGGTGATCGGCGCGGGGGTGATGGGCGCGGGGATCGCGCAGGCGGCGGCGGTGGCCGGCTGCGCGGTGGTCTGCGTCGACACGAGCGGCGCGGCCCGCGAGCGCGCCCGCCGCCAGCTCGTCGAGGGCCGCTTCGGGCTGCGGGCCGCGGTCGAGCGCGGGAAGCTGGCCGCCGCGGACGTCGACCGGGTGGCCGCGAGGATCGCCTGGGAGTCCGAGCTGTCGGCCGTCGCCGGCGCGGCGGTGGTCATCGAGGCCGTGCCGGAGGACCTCGCGTTGAAGGTCCGGGTGTTCCGCGAGCTCGACCGGGTCGCCGCCGCCGGCGCGGTCCTCGCCACCAACTCCAGCGGCTTCCCAGTCGGGGCGCTGGCCGCGGCGACCGACCGGCCCACCCGGGTCCTCGGTTGGCACTGGTCGTCACCCGCGCAGATCATGCGCTTCGCCGAGATCGTCGTGACCGAGCACACCGACCCGGACGCCGTCGAGACGGTGACCCGGCTCGCCCACGGGCTGGGCAAGAACCCGGTCGTCGTGCGCGACGCCCCGATGTCCTGGGGCTACGTCGCCAACCGGGTCTACTGGGCGGCGGTGGCCGAGGCGCGCCGGATCGTCGCCGAGGGGGTCAGCACCGAACGCGACGTCGACCAGTTGCTGGTCGACTGCTTCCGCTGGCCCGTCGGACCATTCACGATGATCCAGGGCGCCACGGCAGGCTGGACGTAGCCAGCTCGCGGACTCCCGATCCATTGTGGATCACGGTGTTCCGCGGAACCGCGCCATCCAGCCCAGCCCCAGCCCCAGCCCCAGCCCCAGCCGGGCGATCATGGAGATTCCGCGGCGCCGGGCAACCCCGTCGCAGCCTCCCCGACTCCCCCTGCCCGGACCAAGCACGACGACAGAACTGCATCAGGGACGAATAATCTTCAGGAGCGCATGATGCCCGGTCTCACCTTCGATCTGTCCGGCCGCGCCGCCGTGGTCACCGGCGCCAGCAGGGGCATCGGCGCGGCGTGCGCGCGTGCTCTCGACGCCGCGGGCGCGCGGGTGGCCGTCGTCGCCCGCGGCAGCGCGGGCCTGGCCGCCGTCGCCGACCAGCTCGTCAACAAGCCGGTCACGATCAGCGCGGACCTCACCGTCGAGGCCGACGTGCGGCGGGTGGCCGACCAGGCCCTCGAGGAGCTCGGCGACGTCGACATCCTGGTGAACAACGCCGGGCTCGGCTGGCACCAGCCGCCGGAGGCCATCACCGCGAAGCCGCTGGACCTGCAGCTCAACCTCAACCTGCGCAACGTCATCCTGCTGACCTCGTGGCTCGCGCCGTCGCTGCTGCGGACGCGGGGATGCGTGGTCACGATGTCGTCGGCGGCGGCCTACGGCGGGGACGTCGAACAGGCCGTCTACGCGGCGACGAAGGGCGGGCTGAACACCCTGACCCAGAATCTCGCCACCGCCTGGGGCGATCGGGGGGTGCGGGTCAACGCCGTCGCGCCCGGCTTCGTCGACACCGACATCTGGCAGCCACTGGTCGCGGCCCTCGGCGAGGAGGGCTACCAGCGGTTTCGCCGGGCGACGGCGGCCGGCATCCCGCTGCGGCGCTGGGCAAGCGCCGACGAGATCGCGACCGTCGTGCTGTTCCTGTGCTCCGACGCAGCGTCCTACCTCACCGGCCAGACGCTCGTCGTCGACGGGGGCGGCGCCCCGCTCCCGAGCCGGCACCTCCCGGCCTGACCCGAGCCGCCGGGGCGGTGGCTCGGCGGGCGGCCGGTCAGCCGCTGACGAGGATCGTCGAGCGGTTCGTGCCGGCCATGCCACCGGTGATCACCGCGCTGCGGGCGGCGTCGACCTGGCGATCCCCCGCGTCGCCACGCAACTGCTGCACCGCCTCGATCACGGAGCCGAAGCCCTGCGTGGCGCGCCCCTCGCTCAGGTTGCCCCCGTGCGTGCACACCGGAACCCGGCCGTGCAGCCGCAGCCGCTGCTCATCGTCGGACCATGACTCGCGCAGCAGCGCCGGGCCCTCCCCCGGCCCGGTGTACAGGGCCTCCAGCCACAGCATCGCCAGGATCGTGAACCCGTCGTACGGGTAGGCGAGGTCGATGTCGGCGGGGGTCAGGTCGCTGCGGGCGAACAGGTTGGCGACGGCGCGGCGGGCGGCGAGCCCGTCCGCCTCGGGCCACAGCAGCCCGTCGTTGCGCTCCGGCAGGGCGCTGGCGAACGCCTCGACGAGCACGGGCGGGTGCGGCAGGTCGCGGGCCCGGCGCTCGGTGGTGACCACGACGGCGAGCGCGCCGTCGATCGGCGCGTCCATGTCGAGCAGGCACATCGGATCGTCGATCATCGGGGCGGCGAGGTAGTCCTCGACGGTCAGCGGGGCGCGGAAGACCGCCCGGGGGTTGCGGGCGGCGTTCGTCCGGTTGTTGACGGAGATCCGGGCGAAGTCCTCCCGGGTGCTGCCGTGGCGCGCCATGTGCTCCCGCATCACCCGCGCGGCCCACAGCATCGAACCGCCGTGTTCCACCAGCGCGTGGTCGAGGCCGGGGTCGAACTCGTGCGCCGGGGCCTGGCGCAGCGGGTCACCGCGGCCGACGACCGAGGTGTTCGCCCACCGATACTTGCCGTGGTAGCACAGCGCGTAGTCGCAGTTGCCCGTCAGCACCGCGTTCGCCGCCGTGGACAGCGCCGTGACCGACGGCGGCTGCGCCGTGTCCCACCAGCGGACGTCGGGTAATCCCAGCGCGTCGACGACGTACCCGGGCCACAGTGTCGGGGAGTCCGTGCCGTAGACGCCGATGACCCCGTCGATCGCGTCCCGCGCGACCCCGCTGTCAAGGACCGCCGCCCGGGCGGCCCGGGCGATGAGACTGCCCGGCCCCACGCCGCTGTCACGCGCCAACTCCGACCACCCGATCCCCACAATCGCGGCCCGCTCCCGCCCGCTCACGCCCCCGCCTCCCCCGCGCCGCCGTCCGCAGCGCCCTCGTCCGCAACACCGCCAACCGCACCGCCGTCCGGCCGGGCCGGGGCGGCGTCGACCGGCCCGAACTGCGGATACACACCGCCGGCGTCCTCCCACCAGCCGAGCGCCAGCGGCATCCCGCGCGTGACCCGCTCCGGCTCGATCCCCACGATGCGGGCCAACAGTCGGACGCCCGGCGCCTCAGCCAGTGCCACGACCCCGCTGACGACCGGTGGCGACCCGGGCGCGACGCGGGGCAGGGAGTACGACACCAGCCGTCCCGCCCCGCCGAGCGCGGTCCCCACCAGGGCATCCGACCAGCAGCCGGGGCAGAACGGCCGCGGCGGGAAGACCCAGGTGCCGCAGTCCTTGCAGCGGTCGACGCGCAGCTCCCGCCGCTGCCACCCCTGCCACAGCTCGACGGTGTCGTGATTGATCCGAGCCATCCTGACCCCCAGCCGCCCGGCAACTTTTTCTCGACTCGCGAGTCGAGCATATATCCAGGGCCTGGTCGCCGACCCCGCGGAGGGATAGCGAAGGGATCGAGTAGGGATGGCGGCGTCGACCGTCAGGGTCGTATGGGTGACGGTCTCGATCGTGGCGCGTGATCCCGAGACCGGTCGGCTGGGAGTCGCGACCGCGAGCCGGGTCCTTGCCGTGGGCGCGGGCGTCCCGCACCCGCGTCCGGGAGTGGGCGCCGTGGCGGTGCAGGCGGGGCGCCGCGGCGGTGGGGAATCTGGCGCACGCCCCGGCGTCGCCGGACACCGGGCGCTGACGGCGTCATCCGTTGCGGGGCAGGGTAGTGTCGCGGGGCGTGACTCTCGATCGGTGGCGGGATCGGTACGCGCAGCGCGCCCAGGGGATGATCGCGAGTGAGGTTCGGGCGCTGTTCGCGGTCGCCTCCCGGCCCGAGATCGTGTCGCTCGCCGGGGGCATGCCGGCGGTCGACGCGCTGCCGCTGGAGGCGGTTGCGGCGACCGTGTCGGAGCTGGTGCTGAGCCGCGGGGCGGTGGCGCTGCAGTACGGCTCGGCGCAGGGTGATCCGGGTCTGCGGGCACGGATCTGCGACGTCATGGCGATGGAGGGCATCACCGACGCCCATCCCGACAACGTGGTGGTGACGGCGGGCTCGCAGCAGGCGCTCGACCTGCTCACCCGCGTGTTCGTCGATCCCGGCGACGTCGTCGTCACCGAGGGGCCCACCTACGTCACGGCGATCAACACGTTCGCGGCCTACCAGGCACGGATCGTGCACGTGCCGATGGACGGCGACGGCCTGTCGCCGGGCGCACTCGCGCAGACGCTGGAGCGGCTGGCTACCGAGGGCGCCCGGGTGAAGCTGCTCTACACGGTCCCGACCTTCCAGAATCCCGGCGGGATCACGCTGACGCCGCCGCGGCGGGCCGAGGTGCTGGAGATCTGCCGGCGCGCCGGGGTGCTGGTCGTCGAGGACAACCCGTACGGGCTGCTGTCGTTCACGGGTGAGCCGGTGCGGGCGATGCGCGCCGACGCCCCCGACGACGTCGTGTACCTGGGATCGTTCTCGAAGACGTTGGCGCCGGGACTGCGGGTCGGGTGGGCGCTGGCCCCGGCGCCGGTGGCGGCCCGGCTGGTGCTGGCCNCCGAGTCGGCGATCCTGTCCCAGTCGATGTTCACTCAGCTGGTGGTCGAACGGTATCTGGCGACCCAGCCGTGGGCGGAGCAGGTGAAGGTGTTCCGGGAGATGTACCGGGAGCGTCGCGACGCCATGCTCGACGCCCTGGCCGAGTCGATGCCCGCCGGCGCCACCTGGACCCGGCCGGACGGCGGGTTCTTCGTCTGGGTGACGCTGCCGGGCGGGGTGGACACCCGGGCGATGCTGCCGCGGGCGATCGCCGCCCGGGTCGCCTACGTTCCCGGGGCCGGGTTCTACGCCGACGGGTCGGGTGGCAGCAGCATGCGGTTGTCNTTCTGCTACCCACCACCCGAGCGCATCCGCGACGGGGTCGGCCGGCTGGGCCGGGTCGTGCGGGACGAGCTGGCCCTTCGGGACACCTTTGCCCCTGACGCCGTCGCCGACTGCCCATGACACCGTCGCCGACTGCCCATGACACCGTCGCCGACTGCCCATGACCCCGTCGCCGACCGGCCCTGATGTGCCCGACACCGCGAAGGACGCGATGATGACCGATCTGGGCCGTGTGCTGATCCTCGCCGGGGGGCTCTCGCCCGAGCGCGAGGTGTCGCTGCGATCGGGCGGGAGGCTGCGCGACGCGCTGACCCGCATCGGGGTCGAGGCCGACCTGGNCGACGTCGATGCCGCGACGCTGCCCGCGCTGGCCGCCGACCCGCCCGACGTGGTGTTCCCCGTGCTGCACGGGACGTCGGGTGAGGACGGCACGATCCGCGAGGTCCTGGACCTCTACGACCTGCCCTACGTGGGCGCCGCGCCGCCGGCCTGCCGGGTGGCGTTCGACAAGGCGACGGCGAAGGCGGCCGTCGGCGCCGCCGGGGTGGCGACGCCGGCGGCGGTGACGCTGCCCCGCGAGGCGTTCCACGACCTGGGCGCCGCCGCGCTGATCGAGCGGATCGTCGCCCGGCTGGGACTGCCGGTCGTGGTGAAGCCCCGCGCGGGCGGGTCGGCGTTCGGGGTCAGCCGGGTCGACGACGCGGGCGGACTCGCCGAGGCGCTGATGAGCTGCTTCGGCTACCACGACTCGGCCCTGATCGAACGGGCGGTCGCCGGCATCGAGATCACCGTCGGCGTCGTCGACACCGGCGACGGGCCGGTCGCGTTGCCGGCGGTCGAGATCGAGCCGGCCGCGGGGGTGTACGACTACGCCGCCCGCTACACGGCGGGCGCGACCGCGTTCTTCACCCCGGCCCGCCTCGACGACGCGGTGCTGCGCGCCGCCGCCGCGACCGCCGTCACCGCGCATCGCGTGCTGGGCCTGCGCGACCTGTCCCGCACCGACATGATCGTCGACGCGGCCGGCGTCGCGCAGTTCCTGGAGGTGAACGTGGCCCCCGGCATGACCGACACGAGCACCTGGCCGATGGGCCTGCACGCCGCCGGCCTCGACTTCGCCGTGCTCTGCCGCGACCTGGCGGCCCGAGCGCGCACGCGCCGCGACGCCGCTCACGCCGGCTGACCGCGACGGCTGACCGCGGCGGCCGATCGCGGCGCCGGCTCGACAGACACTCCGACCGACACTCCGGCGGAACGCGGTCAACCCACCCGGCCTTGGCCTGACAGCCGCGCCCGCATCAGGGCGAGCGGTGTGGCATCGGCTCGGCCAGTGCCGCCCGCCACGGGGGCGGGGCGAAGGGGTCGGCGAAGTACTGGGTCTCGTGGACGACGAGGCCGCCGGAGAATTCCATGATGCTCACCGGGTGGGACGGCACGCCGTCGTAGCTGATCACGCACTCGCTCACCCACAGATCCCCGCCGCCGCTGGTCCGAAGCACCGTGAAATGGCGATCCGCCGGATGGCCACCGCGTTGCGTCGCGATGGTCGCGCGGCAGCCAGGCGGCTTCGCCGAAGAGAACCGGGCGTGTCGTGACGCGGGCGGGCCGTGGTTGCCGGCCGACCCGCGACGATGCCCTGGTGGGCACTCGCCCGGCGGCCCGCGGCCGGCCGGAAATCCCGCTCATGCCCCGCCGGCATATTGGTTTACCTGCTGTATACGTGCACCCTAAGCTGCCGAGATGACGGATACCCGTTCGATACCAATACCGCATTCCCGCCCGGCGGCCGCCGCCGGCGGCGATGCCGCATTCCCTGGCGGCCCCATTCCGGGCGCCCGTCCGCTCGACCGGACGCACGGCGAATTGACCCATGCCCTTTCCCCCGACGACCGTCCGACCCCGGAGTTTCCCCTCTTATGCGCCGCTGTTCCCGCCTAGCCCCCGCACTGGCCCTGCTCGCCGCCGCGACGCTGACCGGCTGTGCGTCCCATGAGGCGAAAGCGGCCGGGTGCGTCAGTCCCGGAGTCACGCCGAACGAGGTGAGAATCGGGCTGCTCTATCCCGACTCCGGTGTTCTCGCGCCTACCTTCAGTTCCTCCCGGGCCGGCATCGACGCCCGCATCGGCCTGGCCAACGAGCGCGGCGGCGTCCACGGCCGGAAGATCGTCTACGACTGGCAGGACGACCGCGGGACCGCCGACGCGAACAGCCAGGGTGCCCGCACCCTGGTGGAACGGCAGAACGTCTTCGGCGTCATCGAGTCCTCCTTCTCCGCCAGCGGCAGCGCCCAGTACCTCGCCGACCGTGGCGTCCCCGTGACCGGAATCGCGACCGAGAACATCTGGTCGCACTACCGGAACATGTTCTCGTTCTCCTATACCGACGGGAACGCGGTCGACACATTCGGCACCTTCGTGCACAACCGTGGGGGAAAACGCGTCCTGCTGGTTCAGGCCGCGTTGTCCGCGAGCGTCTCGGAGCTCACCTCGAAATACGACCAGAGCATCCGGGCCGCCGGGCTCGACCTGGCCGGCATCCTGAGCTACTCGTCGCAGGCCGACAATCCCGCGGAAACCGCGCGACGGATCGCCGAGTCGGGCGCCGACACGGTCATCTTCCTCATCCAGCCGCCCGACTACCTCCAGGTGCTGAGCGCCCTGCGCGGCGCCGGTCGGCTACCGGGGCTCGTCATGGCGGTCACCGGTTATGACCGGCAACTCCTGGAGACCGCGGGCGCGCAGATGGCCGGGCTCGTCATCCCCGTCTTCTACCGCCCGTTCGAACTCGGCGGCGCCGCCGTCGAAACCTACGAGAAGGCGGTGACCCGCTTCGCCCCCCAGATCCCGCAGGCGCAGCACGACTTCGCGTTGATGTCCTACGTCGACACCGACATGTTCATCCGTGGGCTGGAGGCGGCCGGGCCCTGCCCCACCCGGCGGGCGTTCATCGACGGGCTGCGGTCGGTGACGGACTACGACGCGGACGGTCTGATCGCGCCGATCGACATCGCCCACGGGCTCGGCAGAACGACGAACTGCTACTCGTTCGTCCAGGTCAACCCTACGGGCACGGCCTTCGACGTGGTCGACCGGGACCGCTGCGGACGGGAGATCACCCCGTAGCGGTCCGCTGCCCGGCGCGGGCTCTCCCCGGTCACCCGACCGGGGAGAGCCCGCCCCCCCCGGGGGGGCGCCGTCACCAGGTGGCGGGCAGGTGCGCGGGGCCCATGACGAAGTTCGACCGGGTCCACTCCATCTCGCCGTCGGGGTGGATGTCGGGGAAGGCCCGCAGCAACGTGGTGATCATCGCGATCGCCTCCGCCCGGGCCACGTGGGCGCCAAGGCAGAAGTGCTGGCCGAGGCCGCTGAAGGCGAGGTGGCGGTTGGGCGTGCGGGTGATGTCGAACCGCTCCGGGTCGGTGAACTCCCCCGGATCCCGGTTGCCGGCGCCGTAGTAGACGCACACCTTGTCCCCGGCGCTGATGCGCCGCCCGCCGATCTCGACGTCGCGCAGGGCGGTCCGGCGGTTGTACACCACCGGCGTGACCCAGCGCAGCATCTCCTCGACGGCGGCGGGCATCCGGCCGTCCAGGTCCGCCAGCAGAAGCTCGCGCTGGTCGGGATGGGTGAACAGGGCGTGTAGGCCGCCGCCGATCAGGTGCCGGGTGGTGTCGCCGGCGCCGACGATGAGCAGGGTCATGTTGGCCGAGA
Source organism: Frankia sp. ACN1ag (assembly GCF_001414035.1). Taxonomy (NCBI): domain Bacteria; kingdom Bacillati; phylum Actinomycetota; class Actinomycetes; order Frankiales; family Frankiaceae; genus Frankia; species Frankia sp. ACN1ag. The sequence goes on from NZ_LJPA01000024.1 coordinate 64,164, forward strand.
AGTTCTCCAGGCTCATCGGCGCCCCGTCCAGCTCGCAGGCCGCGAGCATCGAACAGACGTCGTCGCCGGGGTTCGCCCGGCGGTCCTCCCACACCTGGATCGAATACTGGATCAACGCCTCGGTCGCGCCCTGGCGCTCCTGCTCGGTGTAGGCGCCGCCGCCGAGGCCGATCTCGATGTACTCGTAGAGGCGCACCGCGTCGTCGCGGGGAATGCGCAGCACGTCGGCCGTCACGTAGGCCGCGATCTTCCCGGCCACGTCCACGGCGAGATCGCACCCGCCGGCCGGGCGGATCTCGGCGACGATCGCCTCGGCGGCGTCGACGAAGCGGGTCATCCGGCGGCGCACCGCCGAGGGCATGAACCCGGGGACGACCGCGCGGCGGATCACCGTGTGCAGCGGCGGGTCGAGGTTCACCATCGACTTGTCCTCGGTCTCCATGAAGTCCTCGATCATGGAGACCGGCCAGTGGGAGAAGTTCTCGTCGTCGCGGTTGACGGCGCGGATGTCCTCCCAGCGGGTGACGGCCCAGAAGCCCGGCCCGTTCGGCTCGTCGTTCCAGTGCACGGGATCATGCTCGCGCAGCCGGGCGTAGAGCCCGTACGGATGCCCGTGCTCGAAGCTCGCCAGGGAGTACAGGTCGATCGACTCGGTCTCCAGGATCGTCATGCGCTCGCTGCTCCCGCGGTCGAGACCGCCGGCGCCGCGGCGGGCAGAGTGATCTCCTCGAGGATGGTCGCCGAGAGGGTCGTGATCGCGAGGCGACCGTCGGCCTCGCGCATCGTCACGTGATAATCGCCGACACCGTGGGCGGTGCCGTCGGCCCGGCCCAGCCAGTACTGGAAGTAGCTGCGCACGTCGACGGAGCCGTCGGGCTCGACGTCGACGAGCAGGTTGGACACGAGGTGGCGGGCCCACTGCCGCTGGTCGAACAGCGAGGCGAGGATGTCCACCACGGTGTCGCGCCCGGCGAAAACCTGCTCGCTTCCCGGGCCGCCCTCGACGGTCCCGCCGGCCACCACGAGGGCGGCGTCCGGGGCGAGGACCTCCCGCAGGGCGCCCGCGTCGCCCTGGTCGATCGCCCGGCAGTAGCGGTACAGGACCCTGCCCGCGCGCCAGCCGATCTCGGCCGGCCCGCGGTCGTCCGGTAAGTCTGGCATGCAGCTTCTCCTTTTCGTCCCATCAGCGTTGTCGTCCGATCACCGCTTTCGCCGGATCAGCGATTACGCCGGATCAGCGGTCGATGACCATCCAGAGGTTCGCCACCGAGCTGCCGGCGTCGCAGACGACCGCCTGCCCGTTGACGAGCGAGGCCTCGTCGGAGACCAGGAAGCGGTGCACCCGTGCCACCTCCGCCGGGTCCGCGGCCCGGTTCATCAGCGCCTGCGCCCCCGGCCCGCCGACCGGCCCGGCCGAGGCCGACACCGACGCCGGCGCCTCCGCCGCGTCCGCCCGGGCCTGCGCCTCGGCCTGGGCCATGAGTACCGGCAGCACGTCGGTGTTCGCCAGCAGGTTGGTGGCGACGCCGCCCGGGCACGCGCAGTTGACCCGGATCCGATCGGTGACCAGCTCGAAGGCGAGGGCCCGCACGACGGCGACGATGCCGCCCTTCGACGCGCTGTACGCGGCCTGCCCGGCCACGCCGGTGAGCCCGGCGATCGACGCGGTCGCCGACATCGCCCCGCCACCCGCGCGGCGCAGGGCCGGGACAGCGGCGGCGAAGGTGCGGATGGTGCCCGCGAGGTTGATGTCGAGGATGGCCGTCCACCGCTCCTCGTCGAGGTCCTCCAGTCGCCGCGCCACGGCCGGACCGCCCACCGTGCCCGCGTTCGCGATCACCGTGTCGAGGTGGCCGTAGGTGGACTCGGCGGCGGCGACGGCCGCCCGCACCTCGTCGGCGCGGCGCACGTCCACCCGGTGGAAGATGGCCTCGCCGCCGGCCGCGACGATCTCCTTCGCCACCGCCTCCCCCTGCTGGTCGATGTCGGCGACGATGACCCTGGCCCCGTCGGCGGCGAGCACCCTCGCGGTAGCGGCGCCGATGCCCGACGCCGCCCCGGTGACGAGTGCCACCCTCCCCCGCAGACTCATGATGATCTCCGATCCTGGATCTTCCGATGGGCCCGCGCAACAGTTGTGATGAAGTGGCTGCTCAGAGTGCCTTCGCCGCGGCCGCAAGGCCTTCGATCAGCTCTCCCGCCTCCGCGGCCGAGCGCAGGCGGTGGTTGGGGCCGGCGACGGCCATGGTCGCCCCGGCCTCGAGGTAGGGCTCGGCGGCGGCGACGGTGCGCGCCGCGTCGATCCCCCCGGCCGCGTCGAGCACCGGCGGCAGCGGCACCCGCACGACGAGCGTCGCCGGGTCGCGCCCGGCATCGGCGTACGCCGAGCGCAGCGCGGCCACGCCGGCGCGCACCTGCTCGGGGGTGACGCCCACCGGCGTCCACCCGTCGCCGAGACGGGCGATGCGGCGGACGTTCGCCGCCGTCGCGGCCACGCCGTAGTAGAGCGGGATGCGGCCCTGGACGGGCACGGGCCGGGCGATCAGGCCCTCGAGGCGGCCGGCGCCAGGGCCAGCGTCGTCACCGCGGGCAGCGTCACGGGCGGCGGCGTCACCGCGGGCGGCGTCGTCACCGCGGGCGGCGTCGAGCGGCAGGGAGAACGGCTGCTCGCCCCAGGCCAGCCGGCAGGTCTCGATCACCTCGTCGAAGCGGTGCCGCCGCTGCGCCCAGGCCAGCCCGACGCCGGCGTACTCCTCGAGCTGCCAGCCGGTCCCGACGCCGAGCTCGACCCGCCCGCGGGAGATCACGTCAAGCGTCGCGACCTCCTTGGCGAGCACGAGGCCGGCCCGCAACGGGGCGAGCAGCACCGCGGTCGACAGCCGGATCCGCTCGGTGACCGCGGCGACCGCGGCCAGCGACAGCAGCGGATCGGGCCAGGCGGTGTCGGGCGGGTGGCCCCACGGCCCGTACGGGTAGCGCGAGGTGTCGGGCGCCATCACGAGGTGCTCGCCGAAACACAGCGAGTGCAGCCCGGCCGCGTCAGCCTGCCGGGCCATCGCGAGGAAGGCGTCGAAGTCGCCGCCGGGAGCCAGGCCGGGCCGGGCGAACAGGCAGAGGTCCACGGGGGCGATCTCCCTCCAGCACCGGCGCGGCCGGTCCCCCGGCACCGTCGCCGCGAGGATTCGCCGACCGTAAGATCGCTCCCGATTTTTGTCAACCCAACGGTCGACGGAACAGCCCGCCCCCCGTACCGCCCCTTGATCGCAAACAGACCCGCCCCTAAGTCCTCCGCTTGACGTTCTAAAGCAGGTGGCTTAGAAATCGACGTCATGGCGTGGGACTTCGAGACGGACCGGGCGTTCGCCGAGCAGCTCGAGTGGGTCGACGCGTTCGTGCGGGAGGAGGTCGAGCCGCTGGATCACGTCCTGCGGGAGCCGTTCGACAAGACCGACGAGGTGGCGAACGCGATCGTGCGTCCGCTGCAACAGTCCGTGCGGGAGCGCGGGCTGTGGGCCGCCCACCTCGGCCCCGAGCTCGGCGGGTCCGGCTACGGGCAGGTACACCTCGCGCTGCTCAACGAGATCCTCGGCCGCTCACGCTGGGCGCCGTCGGTGTTCGGCTGCCAGGCGCCGGACTCCGGCAACGCCGAGATCCTCGCCCACTTCGGCACGCCCGAGCAGCGGGCCAGCTACCTCCAGCCGCTGCTCGACGGCCGGATCAGCTCGTGCTACTCGATGACCGAGCCGCAGGCCGGCGCCGACCCGACGCTGTTCCGCGCCTCCGCCCACCTCGACGGCGACACCTGGGTCCTGCGGGGCGAGAAGTGGTTCTCCACCAACGCCCGCTACGCCAGCTTCTTCCTGGTCATGGCGATCACCGATCCGGACGCCGGCCCGTACGAGCGCGCCAGCATGTTCATCGTGCCGGCGGGCACTCCCGGCTTGGAGATCATCCGTAACGTGGCGCTCGGCCACGAGGCGGCCGAGCTCGGCGCGCACGGGTACGTCCGCTACGACGACGTGCGCATCCCGGCCGATCACCTGCTCGGGCAGCGCGGTCGGGCGTTCGCCATCGCCCAGACCCGGCTCGGCGGCGGCCGCATCCACCACGCCATGCGGACCATCGCCATGGCCCGCCGGGTCTTCGACGCGATGTGCGAGCGGGCGCTGTCGCGCCAGGTGCGCTCCGGCCCGCTGGCCTCGCTCGGCGTGGTGCAGGAGCAGATCGCCGACAGTTGGATCGAGATCGAGCAGTTCCGCCTGCTGGTGCTGCGCACGGCCTGGCTGATCGACAAGCACAACGACTACCGTCGGGTCCGCCGCGACATCGCCGCGGTGAAGGTGGCGATGCCGAAGGTGCTGCACGACATCTCCCGCCGCGCGCTGCACCTGCACGGCGCGCTCGGCATCTCCAACGAGATGAACTTCGTCGAGATGCTGGTCGCCGCGGAGCTGCTCGGCCTCGCCGACGGTCCCACCGAGGTGCACCGGGTCACGATCGCCCGCGAGGTCCTCAAGGACCACCGCGCGGTCGAGACGCTGTTCCCGAGCGACCACCTGCCCACCCTGCGAGAGGCCGCCCTCCGCCAGTTCGCGGGCCGCCTCGGCACCGTCGACAACGACAACGACATCGACAACGACAACGTCGGCGTCGGGCTCGGTAACGGCGGTCCCGTCAACGGCGCCGCCCCCGCGCCGGCATGAACGGCGGCGCGGACGACCCGGCGGGCACCGTGCCCGGGGTGGACCTCGGCCGGCTGGCCGCGTGGATGGACGGTCAGGGTCTGCCGGCGGGGCCGATCACCGCCGTCGAGCGGCTCGCCGGCGGCACCCAGAACGTGCTCGTGCGCTTCGACCGCGGTGGGCTGCGGTTCGTGCTGCGCCGCCCGCCGGTGCACAAGCGGCCCGACAGCGACCGGACGATGCGCCGGGAGGCACGTGTGCTCGCCGCCCTGGCGTCCACCGACGTTCCGCATCCCCGGCTGATCGCCGCCTGCTCCGATGAGGCCGTCCTGGGCGCGGCGTTCTACCTGATGGAACCGGTCGACGGCGCCAATCCGACGGTCGAGCTGCCCGCCGGCTACCGGACCTCGGCGGGCTGGCGACACCGGCTGGGTCTCGCGATGGCCGAGGGGGCCGCCGCGATCGCCGCCGTCGACCACGCCGGCGCCGGCCTCGCCGACCTGGGCAAACCCGCCGGCTACCTGGAACGGCAGGTCGGCCGCTGGCGCGGTCAGCTCGAGGGCTACCGCACCCTGCCGGGCTACCCGGGACCCGAGGCGCCGGAGCTGGACGCGATCGGCGCCTGGCTGGACGCCCACCGGCCCGACGACTTCCGCCCCGGGCTGGTGCACGGCGACTACCATCTCGCCAACGTGCTCGTGACGGCGGACCGCCCGGCGCTCGCCGCGATCATCGACTGGGAGCTGGCGACCATCGGCGATCCCCTGCTCGACCTGGGCGGCCTGCTCACCACCTGGCCCGGTCCCGAGGGGCCGCCGCCCGGGGCACCGGGCGTGCGTCCCTGGGACGGGTTCCCCACGGCAGCCGAGCTCGTCGCCCGCTACGGCGAGATCAGCGGCCGGGACCTGCGATCCCTGCCCTGGTACGAGGTCCTCGCCGGCTACAAGATCGGCATCATCCTGGAGGGGACCTACGCCCGCGCCTGCGCCGGCCAGGCCGACCCCGCCGTCGGCCGGCAGTTGCGCGCCACCGCCCGGCGGCTGTTCGCCCGGGCGAGCGCGCGGATCGCGACGGCATGAGCGGCGAGCACACCCGCCGCGACCTGCTGCTGGCCGCCGAGCGGCTGTTCGCCGCCGGCGGCATCGACGGCCCCAGCATGCGTGAGATCAGCAAGGCCGCCGGGCAGCTCAACACGAGCGCGCTGCAGTACCACTTCGGCGACCGGCAGGCCGTCCTCGCCGCGATCATCGACCGGCATCACCGGGACATCGAGACCCACCGGCTCGGCCTGCTCGACGCCCTGGAGCTCGACGGGGAGCCCCCCGGGGAGCTCGACGGGGAGCCCGCTGGGGAGCCCGCCGGCGAGCCCGGGCTGCGCGCGCTGGCCGCCGCGCTCGTGCTCCCCCAGGCGGCCCGCCTGGACCATCACGACGGCGGACCCGAGTACCTGCAGATCATCGCCGAGGTGACCGCGCGCCCCGAACGCTTCGCGGCCAGCTTCGCGGCGGCGTCGGCCGCGCCGAGCATGGTCCGCTGGCGCGCCCTGGTCACGCCCTTTCTGCCGCCCGCCGCGGTGGGCCCGCCGCTGCACCGCCGGTTCGCGGCGATCCGCTTCCTCAACGGGGAGCTGGCCACCCGCGCCCGGGAGCACCACCGCCCGGACCACCGCCTGTTCGCCAGTCACCTCGTCGATCTGGTGACGGCGATCCTCGCCGCCCCGGTCTCGGCGCAGACCAGCCGGCACATCCACTCCGGCACGCCGAGCCCCGCCGACCGGTAGGGTCGGAATGCGGCGCGACCGCCGGATGAGGGCCGAACGCGCAGCTCATCGGGTCGAGCCCGGGCGGGTCGAGCAACCGGGGCGGCCCGGGATCGGTAGTGCCCGCGGCCGTGCCGCGCGGCCTTCAGGGGGAGCGAGGCACCGCGGGCGATGCTTCGGTACACGCTGCCGGTGACGCACCGGCCGGACCGCGACGGCGTGCTGAGCCAGCACCGCCACGTCCCCTTCTTCCTGGCTCTGGAGATCGCCTCGCAGGCCTGGGCGCGGGCGCTCGCGACGACCTGTTCGGGGCTGCTCGCCCCCGCCGACCTCGCCGTCGTCGANGTGGCCAGCAGCTACCGCCGGGAGCTGTTCACCGGCGACGTCCTGTTCGACGTCACCCTGGCGAAGTTCGGCACCAGCTCGCTGACCTTCGCCCTGGAACTCACCCAGCACGATCACCCGGCGGCGAGCCTGACCGCGACCCTGGTGAAGGTCGACGACGACCGGCTGCACTCGATGCCCTTCACCCCCGAGCAGCGGGCCGGCCTGGAGCGGCTCCTGCTCGCCTGAGCACCACGCCGGGCGTCGTCCAGGCCCGGTCCCGTCCCCGGGAACGGGGGCCTACCAGGGGAGGTCGGCGAGCAGCGCCTCGACGCGCGCCCGCACCCCCGCGGCCGTCTCCGGGTTGGTGAGGATGTGGACCCGGTCGGCCTCGACGCCCTCGAGCGCGATCCGGGCGACGTCCGCCGGCAGCAGGACGCCGGCGCCGCGCTGCGCCGCCCGGTCGGCGAGGGTGTCCGTCGGGTCGGGCGTCGCCGCCCCCGCCGGCTGGTTCGCCCGCGACGTCTCGCCGAGCGCCGTCGCCACCGGCCCCGGGCACAGCACGCTCGCGCCGAGGGTGGGAGCGACCCCCCGAAGCTCCAGGTTGAGCGTCTCGGTCAGCCCGATGACGGCGTGCTTGACGGCGTTGTACGGCGTCAGCGTCGGCAGCGGCATGAGGCCGCCGACGGAGGCGGTGTTGAGGACGTGGCCGCCGCCCTGGCGGATCAGATGCGGCACGAAGTGGTGCACGCCGTGGACCACCCCGAGCAGCGCCACGTCGATCAGCCAGCGCCAGCTGGCCAGGCTCTGCTCCCACATCGGTGCCGGCCGGCTCACCACCCCGGCGTTGTTGCACACCAGGTCCACCCGGCCGAACCGGTCGATCGTGGCCGCGGCGAGGGCGCCCACCTGGTCGGCGTCGCCGACGTCGGCCGCGACCGCGAGCGTGGTGGCCCCCGTCGCGGCGAGCGTGGCGGCGGCCCGCTCGACGGCGTCGGTCTGCACGTCGGACAGGACGACGGCCACGCCCCGGGCCGCGAGCGCCTCGGCCAGCCCGTACCCGATCCCGCTGGCCGCCCCCGTCACCACTGCGACCTGCCCCTGCTCGATCCTCATGTCCGCATCCTGCCGGGAATCACCCCCGGACGTCGACGTCGGCCTGAACCGTGCAGGTAAGGGCACTCACCGTCCTCGCGGACCCGATGGAGGCGTTCGTTCGCCTTTCGGTATCCGCTGACGGACAGACTTCGTGCCACAGCGGAGCCGGCCGTTGCGCAGCGCAGAAAGGTCATCTACCTTCCGTCACTGGACGGTTCGCGGAACGGCCACATGAAGGGACACGAACCTGTGGACGACGATGTCCAGGTGCTGGCCCCAGGGCGACCGGCACTGTCGCTGCCATCACCGCGGCCGGCCGGATCGCACAAGGACCCGCAGCTCCGGGATGACCCGCAACTCCGGGATGACCCGCAGGTCCAGGACGACCCGCAGGTCGACGTGCTGATCGCGGGCTACGGCCCGGTCGGCGCGGTGCTGGCCGCCCTGCTCGGCGGACGCGGGCTGTCGGTGGCCGTCGTCGAGCCGCAGCACGAGCCCGTACCACTGCCCCGCGCGGTGAGCCTCGACGAGGAGGTCCTGCGCCTCCTGGTCCGGCTGCCGGGCCTCGGTGACCTGATCGACCACGTCCACGCCTCCGAGCGCAGCACGATCCTCGGGCCAGGCCGGCGGGTCCTGATCGAGCTGGGTCTCGGCGAGAGCGAGCTCGGCATGCCCGCCGCCGCGTTCTTCCACCAGCCCACCCTCGAACGTGACCTGCGCGCCGGCATCGCCACCCTGCCGACGGTCCGGCTTCACCTCGGCCGCGCCGTCACCGCCCTGCACCAGCACACCAGGTCCGGCACCGGGAACGCGGCCCGCCACGGCCACGACGACGGCCACGACGACGACGGCGTGACCGTCGAGCTGGACGACGGCAGCCGGCTACGCGCTCGGTGGGTCGTCGGCTGCGACGGTGCCGCGAGCCCCGTGCGACGCATGCTCGGCATCGGCTACCAGGGATCAACCTTCACGCAACGCTGGCTCGTCGTCGACGTCACCACCCCGGCGCCGCTGGCGCACCTGCCGTACTTCACCTACAGCTGCGATCCGCGGCGCCCGTCGGTCAGCATGCCCATGCCCGGCGGTCACCGGTGGGAGTGGATGTTGCTCCCCGGCGAGGATCCGGAGCAGATGGCCGCGCCCGCCGGCGTGCGCGCGCTGCTGCGCCCCTGGGTCGACCCGGACCAGGTCCAGGTCACGCGCACGGCCGTCTACACCTTCCACGCCCGTACGGCCGACCGTTGGCGGCGCGGGCGAGTCCTGCTCGCCGGCGACGCGGCGCACAGCATGCCACCGTTCAGCGGGCAGGGCCTGGGCGCGGGCGTCCGTGACGCCGCCGCCCTCGCCTGGCGACTCGACGAGATCCTGCGCGGCCTTGCCCGCGACGACCTGCTCGACAGCTACGAACGGGAACGACGCCGGCACGTCGAGACGGTGATCGCCGGATCGCTCCGGATCGGCCGCGTCCTGCAGACGACCGACCCGGCCCTCTCCCGGCTCACCCGCACCCTCCTGTTCACCCTCGGCCGGACCCCGGGTCTGCGCCAGGCGTTGCGTGGCGGTGCCACCCAACAGCGCCCCCGTCTGCCCGGCCGGGTCGCCGGCCCGCTGCCGGGCGCCGGCCTCGTCCTGCCCAATCCCCGCCTGCGTACCCTCGACGGCCACCGCCGCCAGCTCGACGATCTTCTTACCGACGGGTGGACACTGATCGGCCTCGGCGGTGACCCCGTCGCCGGCCTGGATCCAACGGCGCGCGCCTGGGCGGACCGGCGCGGCGCCACCGCGTTCGCTGTCGTGCCACCCGGCGGTCTGCGAGCGGTCGCCGAGGTGACCTGCCCGGTCTTCGAGGACCTGGACGGCACCCTGGTACGCCTCCTGACCGCCCCCCGCCTGGCCCGCGTGAGCCCCCTGGCCCGCGTGAGCCGCGTGAGCCGCGTGGGCCAGGGGAGCCCGGGCGTGGACGGAAGCTCTGCATCACGGGCCCTCGCCCCGAGACCGAGCGCGCCGAGAGTGAACGCGCCGAGAGTGAACGCGCCGAGAGTCGCCGTCGTCCGACCCGACCGCTTCCTGCTCGGTATCTTCCCGACGCCACCGCGGGGAACTGATCTCCCGGGATTCGCCACGCCTGCCGGCTTCCGGGACACGCCCCGTCCGGATCTCGATCAGGTCGATTGCACCGATTCCGTCGACCTCATCGCCGCGGCGGCGAACCCGTCGCCGTAGTACCGAAAAGGGCCCAGTCCGACGGGCCCAGTCCGACGTGCTCCGTCGCGCTGTGCCATCCAGCACCGCTCCGATGCCTCCGAGGCAGCGGGTACAGTGCGATCAGATCACTTCACGGGCGGCGATATCCGGCGCGGTCACAGTCGATTCCCGGATCCGCGGCGGCCGTGCGTCATGGGTTGGGGGGCCTGTGAGCAGTTCCGGTGGTTCCGACGGCGGCCTGCTCGGCAGCAGGGCCGTCGCCTTCTGGGCGGTGGTCACGGGCATTCTCGCGGTGGTGACCTTCAGCGTAGGCGTCGCGACCAGATTGACGGCCGGGCCCGACGGGCCCACTCCCACCCCGGCCCCGACCATCTCCTACCCCACCTCATCTCCCACCCGGTCGCCATCTGCCACCCGGTCGCCATCGCCCACCCCGACGCCGTCCGAGGACGCCGGCCCGTCCCCCACCGCGCGGACGGCTCCGCCGTGGCCGTTCGCCACCGTCGGCGGGGCCGCGACCTCGCCATACCGGCCGCCCATCGGGACGGCACCGGCCGGTCCCCGGCCGCTGCAGTACACCTTCGCCGGAGCGAGTCAGTACCCGTGCTCGTCGGAGGGCCGGATCCGGTCCCTGTTCCAGGCGCCGGTGCAACTCGTGGTGGAAAACCGCAGCTCCCAGCTCATCCAGCTCTACTATCTCGACGCCACGGGAAACCGGATCGCGCAGACCAGCATTGCGTCCGGCCGCAGCGTTTCCGTGGCGAGCCACCTGGGTGACGCGTGGCTACCCGCCACCGGCCAGGCGGACTGCATCGGCATCTTCGCGCTGCGCGCAACCAGCCGCATCCAGATTTTCGACGCCCGATAGCCCCCGACGCCCGATAGCCCCCGACGCCCGATAGCCCCCGGCGTCGGAGGATGGCCGGTCCCCATCCCCTTCGCGGACTCCACCCGACCGGCCACCGAACGCTCTCGCAGAGCGCGGCGCGTCGCTCGCACCGGAGGTGAAGAGCAGGCAAAAGCTGACCGCGACGGCGTCTCGGCTACGGTCGGAGCGCGGACACGGACCCGCCGCGCCGCGTCACCCCGCGCCGGGCCTCAGCGCGTACCAGAAAGTCCGCACGGGGCTACTCATCGATCTGGCTCGGGGACTGTGCCGTGACCGTGGCGGAGCCGAGTTCGGCCGGGACGTCCAACGCCGTGATCAGCACGTCGATGCGCAGCCGAAGCTCTGTCGGTGGTCCGTTCACGAGACCGGCGGAGGAGTCTGCGGGGTCCACGGCGAGCGGGATGCTTCCGGCCAGGACTGCGCGGGTGTCGGTGTCCCCAAGGGCGCGGTCCGCGAAGTACCTCAGGTCGCGGACCGCGGCGGCGAACAAGCGCGGGTCCTGGTCCGCGAGTGCCTGTTCAAGCTGGCGCAGGGCCGTCGCGACCGTCCTGGTTCTGGCGTCGCGCCGTTGCCAGTGGTGCGGGGGCAGCGACCAGCGGGCCGCCGAGCGGAGCGTCCGCGCGGCCGACGCTCGCGAGTCTTCGTCCGGCCACGGCTGGACGTCCGGTTTACTGTTGGTCATCCGTCCCTCCGCGGACATGGGATCACCACCCCGTCAGCGCCGTAGGCCCGCCGGCCACACGACCGTGACCGGCTTTCCCAGCTGACCGGCGTAGGCGACGACATCGGCCGTACCACCAAGACCGCGGGCCGACAGTCCGTCCCAGACCGCGAGAAGCTCGTCGGCTTCATCGACGACGGCACGGCCCGCCGCGAAGAACGCCTCTTCGGAGGCGGCCCCGAAATCCAGCAGGCACGACTCGTCGGCAAGCCCGAGCAGCTCACGATAGGCGGCGATATCTGTCTCCACCTGAAAGGTCGCGGCATAGTCGTGGCTGGGAATAATCGCCCGAAGCGAGCCGCCGGCCGCGAGCACGGCTCGCGCGAAGAGCTGGTCGGCTCCTGCCGCGAGCGAGCTCAGGCCGACCAGCGGGCGCCCGACCGAGGCGAGGTACGCCTGCATCTCGCGGGTGATGTACGGAACGCCCTCGGGCGGCAGGTTCTGATGACCGGAGAACCCGACGGTGGTCATAGTTTCCCCTGGCGTGCGAGTGTCCAGTAGTGCTCGCCCAGCCGGGTGAGCCGGCAGGCCTTCGAGTTGATGGCGGCCCAATAGAGGTNATCCTCACCGACCGGCTCGACCAGTTTCACGGCGCGCGCGGCCTGGAGCAACGAGAATTCTGCCTCATGTCTGTCGTCGTGCGGCTGCTCAGTCGGCTCGTAGGACGGGTCGAGTGGTAGATGGTAGGTCGACTCCGGAAAGATTTCGGCCAGTTGTCGCAGCTTCTTGCGCGACAGGTCAGGTCGTATCTGCCGGAGCTCGTGAAGTCGGTCTATGTTGGCCTTGAACGTGGGACGCTGGTCCCAGGGCCCGAACATCTCGGTAAGGTAGGCATATAGCCCCGCGAGGGTCACCCTGCCCAGCAGATCCGCCGCGCCCCCCTTCAACGCATGCTCAAGGTGCGTAGCGAAGACCCCACGCCCAGCGGTCTCCGCAGCGGTCTGGTCACCACGGGCGGCGGTGATGATCGAAACACCCGAACGCAATGTCGCGGAGGCGGATCCGAGCTGCGGCACGCTGCCGGCCCTACCGGAGAAGCAGCAGTCGAGGAGTATGACGACCTCGGGAACCGAGCATTGCTGAACCAGCGCGAGAACCTGGGATAGCGGGACGCCCGGCGTCTTTTCGGTTCCGTCCATGGTGGTCAGGACGACGTCGTTCTGCTCCGGGTACCCGTGGCCGGCAAAGTACAGCAGTGCGACGTCGGCCGCCGGGGCGAGCAGTCTCTGCAGGTTGGCCAGCAGGTCGTCCCGGGTGATCAGCTCGCGGTCGCTGGTGAGTGAGACGCAACTGAAATTGGGCTCGTCGTCCTCGTTCCATTGGAGCAGTGGCTCGAGCGCGCGAACGTCACCACAGCACCCTCGCAGACGCCGGAAACTGTCGTACTCGTCGATGCCCACGAGCAGGGCGCGCTTCACCACAGCCCACCCGAATGCCTGGTCAACAAGATTAACCCCCGTAAATCCTGCTTCTGGACGCCGTTTCCGGCGCTCCAGATGATGTACCGCAGAGTGTAGTCTCGTGCGGTCCGTGTCCGTAAGCCCCCCGCCGGCCACCGGCCACCGGGCGCCGCGTCGCCAGCCCGGTCTTCAGGTGCCGCCGCCTGGGCAGCGGGACGGCGAGTCGAAGCGCTCTCTGGGCGGGCGCGTCGCGCTCACTCCGCCGGGGTGCCGGGCGGATCTGCCCACGTGCCTGCGCTGTATCGGTCGGCGATCGCCCGGAAGACCTGATTGTGGCGATAGTGCCGCAGGACCGCACGCAGCAGGTCGCGGTACGGCGTCGCCACGAGCCCGCTTTCCAGCTCGTGGAACACCTCGCCCCACCAGGCCCGCGCACTCAGTCCCGTTTCCGCCGGCAGGCGGCGACGCGGTACGCCCAGCTCCTCGAGGAGCTGGCGTGCCCTGATCAGGTCGGCGTAGACGTCGGCCAGCTCGTCCAGGAGCGTCAGGCGGTCCTCGCCGGCGAGCTGCAGGTCGAACACGGCCCCGTCCACTGGTTCGGAGACGACGCCGAGCCGTTCGCAGACACGCACCACCTCGCGCGCCCGCCGCCCCGCCGTCCGCAGGTAGCCCGCGCCGTCCGCCAGCACACCCAGGAGGTGCTCGGCGCACCGCTGGTCGTCGCCGAACGGGTCGGCATACCCGGTCGGGATGACCTCCCGTGCGGTGAGCGCCCGCATGTTGGCGGCGGCGACCTCCACGTTGCGGCGCAGGTCGTCGATGGTCATCCGGACGGTCTGTTCATGGAAGGAGTCGGTACGAAGCTGGGCGAGCCGTCCCGCGAGGTCCGCGTCCACGCTGTTGACGAGCCGCGAGGACGGGCCGGCGCCGAGCAGGCCCGTCTGGGCCAGCCGTCCGCCGATCTCCTTCGCCGTGCCGTCCAGGCGGTGGCGCAGCCGGTCGGCAGTGGTTCCGGCGGACCAGACCCGGCCCTGCAGCCGCATCTTCGCGGCCTGCGCCAGGTAGAGCGCCAGGGCTGGGGGCGCGGTGTCCCCGGACGACCAGGTCCAGGTACCCAGCGCGGCCTCGCGCGCCGCAGCGGCCAGGACGACCAGCCGACGGAGGGTCCGGTAGTCCCCACCGCCCCCCGGCTCCCAGACGGCGAACCCCGACATGGTCGTGCCCCCGCGGGCCTCCCAGCCCGCGGCACGGGTGAACTCCGGTAACGCCGCCGAGCACGCCCGGGCCAGGGACGGACTCGCCGCGTGGGGGTAGTGCGCGAAGACGTCGAATTCGGGCAGCAGCGCCTGGTAGATCCTGGTCTCGTCCACGAACTCCGAGCGGAACGGCGCGCTTGCCGTCTCCCAGCGAGCGTCCAGCGCCGACCAGCCACCTCGACTCACGGCCACGGTCTCGCCGCCGGACGCACGGGTGGACGCGCCGCCCTCGCCGTCCCCGCTGGCACCGTCTGCGCTGGCACCGTCTCCGCTGGCACCGTCCCCTGAGCGGCGCGGCGACTCGGCGGGCGCGAGGATCGCCGAAAGACACAGCAGAGCGTGCTGGCGCCGCAGCACCGTCTGGAACACGCCACGCCCGTCATCGGGTGCCTGCTGGACAGCGAGCAGGTCGCCCGCCCGAGCGGCGGGCAGGGAACAGGGCAGGTCGGCCGGCACGCCGACCACGTGAGCCGGCTGCGACAGGCCCAGCACCTCGCGGCAGGCGTACCACAGGCCGCGCATCCGCGCGTAGGCCCGTTCCCCAAGCGGGCCCTCGTCGAACGGCGTGACCAGATGGACGACGAGCTCGGCCGAGCNCATACACCCTCCCCACGCCGAGACCGATGATCGACGCAGCTATTGTCGACCTTCGACGGTGGCGGGAACACGGCGGGACTCGATCAGCCACGGCCGAGGCCGCGGCCGTCGCCGACGTGCTTGCCCCCGAGGTGCTCCGATCGCGCGGGTCCGGTCGGCTCAGGGCGGGATCCGGCAGCACGTCGCGCCATAACGGGGGGCAGCATGGCGATGACACCGGGCCGACGAGAAAGCCGACGACCGGGCCACGGACGCAGGCGCGCCAGGATCGGCGCCCGTCTGGCCGCCGCGGTCCTGGCAGCGATGTTCAGCCTGAGCTGGCTCACCGCGCCGGCCGAGGCCTCCGCAGCCACCACCCCCACCACCACCTCGGCGCCCCGGTTCATCACCGCACCGCCGCCGATGCCGGCGGCCGGGCCAGCGGGCTGGCGGTTCGTCGGGCAGGGGCCGGGCCAGACGATTCTCGCGGGCACCCCGGCACGGTGCCCGAGCCAACTGCGACGCTGGGACGGGGTCGCCGGGTTCCGCGTGACGGTGACGCTGTTCGACTGCCAGACGGCCCAGGACGCTGCGGTTGCGCTCTGGTCGCTGACGGTTCAGGCCGTCAACCACGCCCATTACACGCAGACGGAGCTTCCGGATCACTCGCTCCTGCTGGTCTGCGCCCAGAGCCGATCCGGCCCCTGCTCGCTGGACGCGTTGGCCCGGGGTCGGCTGCTCATCGTCGTCGGGGCCGCGGCGCCACCGGGCTCGACCCTCAACGAGGTGGACGTGGTCGAGCGGACGGCGGCGGCCCAGGCCCGGCTGACCCCGGGTCCGAACACCGACATCGTCTCGCAGTGGCGGGCGATCAGCTCCAAACGCGTCAACCAGACCCTCGCCGCGCTGCTGGTCGCCTACCTCACGATCATCGGTCCGTGGGCGATGGCTACCAGGCCGCTGCGCGGCGAACGGTACGGCGTCCGTGCCGGTGACAGTCGGTGGATCGACGTCACGCGACCCGCCAGCCGGCTGAAGCACTGGGTCCGGCTGCGTGCGACAGCGCGAGCCCTGTTCCTCCTTCTCGCCGCCGCGACCGCGGCCCCGGGCAGTATCAGTATCGGCTCAGTTCTGGGTCTCCTCGTGCTGGCGATCCTGGGGTGGATCCGGCCGTTGGGCAGGATCGGCGGCTGGCGGCCGGCCCGGGTACGCGGCCTGCGGGTCTTCGCGTCGCGCAGCGCCTGGATCAGCCTCGTGCTCGGGATCGTCAGCGTCGGCCTGCTCGCGGCGGCGGTGCTGGCGGTCCTGGTCCCGGTAGCGGCGCTCGCGTCGGGCATCTCCCAGTCGCCGCTGTTCGTGGACGGCTCGCTCGACCTGCGCTACGTCAACGTGGCCGGCCTCAATCCGGTGTTGCGGCTGTTCGTGTTCACGCTGACCCTGCCGCCGCAGTACGCTCTCGAGATCGCGCTGGCCACGGCCGTCGGGCTGGTGGCGGCCGCGACGCTGCTGCGCCGGGCCGGCCGGCGCTTCGCGCTTCCCTCGAAGCTTCACCTGCCGCCGCCGTACGTCCTGTATCTGCGGAACTTCAGTGACGACAAGCTCAAGATGTCCCCCAGCGCGATCGGGCGGACCAGCCTGGTGGAACGCCTCAACCCGTTCGCCCGCCAGCCGTTCGAGGAGATCCTCGCCCGCCACCTCAACCGGCTCGCGCCGGTCGTCACGGCCAAGCCGCCGGGCAGCCGCCTACCCACGATCGGCGCCGCGCGGCTGACCCTGCCCACCGGGAAGGACGGGGAGGCGTGGAAGGAGGTGGTCGAAAGGTACGCCGTCGCGGCGAGCGCCGTGGTGGTCGCCGCGACGCCCGAGGCCGTACAGCCCGGCCTGCGCTGGGAACTCGCTCTGCTCGACCGCGACCGCGCGATCGGGCCGGTACTCCTCGTCCTCGGCCCGCACCCCCGCAGGGACCTCGTCACCCGCTGGAGCCTGTTCGTGGCCGCAGCCCGGGTCTACCCCCGCTTCCGCGCGCTGGATTCCTACCGGGACGACGGTCACAGCGGAGCCATCGTCATGGTGCTCGACCCGGCGGTCGGCTGGGTGACGTGGGGCGCCGGGGCGCGCACGGAGTGGACGTACGCCGCCGCGCTGTCCTCCGCGATCGACTATGCCCGCGCCCTGGGCCCGGCATCGGGCCGGATCGCACCGGCCGCGTAGTCGTCGACGCCCCGTGGCGGCCCACGCCTGGCTGCCGCTAGGGAACATCTCTTCGCGGCAGGATGCCGGCCGCCCGCGCCAACTCCGGCAGGCGCTCGTCGAGGTTCTCCAGATTGATGCCGAGCACGGCGTCCCGGACCAGGCCGACGACGTCGCGCTCGCTCAGGCCGGCGGCGGCCAGCGCCTGCACGGCCGCCCCGTCCGGGTCGACCACAACCGCGAGGGCCAGTACTGCCGGCGGCACCGGCCCCAGCTCCCAGTGGGCCGCTATCAGGCCGGCGAGCCGCAGGGCACGCAGGCAGGTCCCGGTCAGCCGTGCACCGGCGTAGGCAAGGGCCGGCGCCGAATCCGCGTCGGCGACGTGGAGCCCTGCCAGGTAGTCGGGGTCAGCGGTGTCGATCCAGACACGCCGCCAGTCCGCGCCGTGGTCGACGGCGGGTAGCGCGAGGAGGACATCGCGGGTGTCGACCGGGCGTCCCTCGGTCCTGCTGGCCAGGTCGCGGAACACGTCGGTCACCGTGGATGCCACCGGCGCGCCGCGCAGCGGATCCCAGTCACACGACGCGCCGGGTGCCGTCCCCTCGCCGGCACGCGGGAGGGCGCCCCCGGGCCGCGTCGCCGCCGGTCCCGTCATCACCGGAGCCTCCGGCACCTCCGGCATCCCCGGTCCCGTCGGGGCCGCAGGGGCCTCGGTCAGTGCCAGGCGCGCGACCGCTGACCGGTCGTATCCCCGTTCGGCCAGGAGGAACTCGGCGGCGAGGCTCATCGCGACGGCGTAGGTCCACTCGGTGCGGCGGCGGGCGCCCCATACCCGCCAGGAGCCGTCGGCGGCCTGGACCGCCACCAGCGTCCCCGAGTAGACGACCTGCTCCAGCCGCTCCGGTGGCCCGGCGTGGCGAACGTAGTGAAGCAGCCCAGCCAGCCGAGGCTGCCCGGCGGCGGCGGTGAGGAACAGCCGCCACCGCGGGGTCAGGTCCTTGGCCGAAAGCGGCGGCACAACGAGGCACAGAGGCGCGTTGGCCGCCGCAGCGTCGAGCCGCGGCGCGGCGCGGTCCACCGCCGCGAGATGCTCCGACCCACCCACCAGGGCGACCACGGCCGCGCTCGGCTCCGTCGCCCGCTCGAACGGCGCGAACGGTCCCAGCCGCCCCAGCCACTGCTGTGCGAACGGGCGGAACGGGCGACGGCGCGGCCAGGCGAAGCGATCGACGAGCGGCGCGGCCACCACGCGGGCGGCGAGCCGGAACTCGTCCGGTGGCCAGAGCGCGCGGACGGGCGGCCCGAGCGACGGGCCCGACGCTCCACCAGCCGCAGTGCTCGGCACCGGCACCGCGGTCGGGGCTGGCACCGCGGTCGGGGCTGGCACCGCGGTCGGGGCTGGCACCGCGGTCGGGGCTGGCACCGCGGTCGGGGCTGGCACCGCGGTCGAGGCTGGCACCGGCGGCGCGGCCAGGGCGATGCGGGCGGCCAGGCGCCGTGCCACGACCGCCGCGGCCAGGCATAGGGCTCCGGCGAGGGGTCCGGCGCTGGCGGCCCGCCCGATCGGGGCGAGCCAGAGCACCAGCGCGCACACTCGGCTCGTGCCTGAGGTCGCGTCCAGGTAGGTCGGGTCGAACCAGCCACCCCGGAGCATCGGCGCGTCCTCGAGCCCACCGGTCGACAGCAGGTACTGCGCGACCAGGATGGTGAGTCCGGCGCCGAGGAGCACCGTGGCCGCGCTGGTCAGCGCCCGGTACCGGGCGTCCCGGCCGGGGAGTGTGCGGGTGGTCGCCCGCATCGCCGCGGCGACGCGCGCCGTCCTCGGCGCCAACATGGCCGGCGGCGGCGCCCAGGCGACGATCGCGAGCACCGCCGCCGAGCACAGCGACCAGATCTGCACCCGCGCAGCGAGAACCATGCCCACGACCAGCACCACCGTCGCGGCGCGCGCGGCCACCCGCACGCGGCGCGCCCAGGCCAGGCGACGGGCGAGGCGAGTGACGTCGCACCAGCGCGGGTCGCCCCGCCGCGTCGCGTAGCGGCTTCGCCAGACCGCATTGAACAGCGCATACGGTCGGAAGAACAGCGCCCACCAGCCGAGGGTCAGCAGGCCGGAGAGGAAGCCGGTCGACGAGCGCGGGTCTGGTGGGCCGCCCCGGTCCGGCGGATCGGGCAGGAGCGCGGCCTGCTGCGCGGTCACCGTGTCCAGGACGGCGGTCGCGTCGAGGTGGGAGGTGTCCGCCAGCTCGACCGAGCTGAGCACAACGGTCCGACCTGATTCGAGGACCTCCCCGGTCAGCCTGGGCAGGCCGCGGTCGAGAGGCGGAATCAGGATCAGAACACGGTCGGCGTGCCGCTTCAGCCGAACAGGGTCGCGGTCAAACGGGCGCAGGAAGCGCCAGGCGTAGACCCCGGCGTCCGTCGCCGTCCGGCAGGTGACCACCCGCAATGACACGGTCACGCCGGTCGCGCGCCAGGCCCGCGCCGCCGCCGGGCATCCCGCGTCCGCGCCCGGTACGGAGAGCCGGCCGGTCACGCGCGAGGCGAGCGTCCAGCTCCCCACGCCTTCGACCTGCGGCTGGTCGATCATCGCCGGTGTCGGGGACGACGTCCCCGTCGAGGCGGNGAGCGCGGGCGAGGCCGCCGCGGTGCTGGTCACCAGCATCACGCCGGCGACCGCACCAGCGACCAGAGACCAGCGACCAGGCCGTTTCGCCCTCGGCCGCGCGATACGAAAGAATTTTCCCCCCAGCACCTCGCCAGGATAGCCGGGGACGATCTTCCTCCCGACCGGGAGGGCCACCCCAGGCGACACCTGACGAGGCGCCACGGTTGCTGCTTTCCTAGCTAAGGTAATCCGGGGGGATTGCTTGACTACGGGGGCCGAGCAATGAAAAGCGTCATCGCCAGTACGATCTTCTTGTTTCCGTTCATCGCCATCGCGGTGTTCATCGCGGTCAGGGCCGTGCGCGCACGTCGGCGCAGGGAGACGTACGACCTGCCCCCGGCCTCACCGTCCTGGACCGACGTCGGTTCGGAGGTCGGCCGGATCCGGCGACGTTCGCTGGCGTGGGCGACGGTGGCGGTCACGCGCCGGACGATGGTCGGTGGCGGCGTTGTGGTCTTCGTGGCCGATTACTTCGGCGCGGCAGAAAACCTGACCGGCGACCGGAGCCCCAGCGGAGGCGTCCCGTTCTTCGCGACAGTCTGTGCGCTGATACTCGGCGGACTGGCGCTCACTCCGCTCTGCCGTGCTCTGCGAGACCCGCTCTACTCCGACGAGGTCTATGAGACCGACGAACGCCGGCCCAGCAGCGCCATCGGTCTTGGCCTGCGTTTCATCGCCAAGCTGTTGATCCTCCCAGCGGTCTTCACCGCCGCGGCGTTCCAGGTGGGTGACCTGATCACGCTCGGGAGTGTGGGCCAGAGCCAGGCCGACGGAGCCGGCCCCTCGCTCACCAGCGTGGCGGGCTCTTTTCTGCTGAGCGAGATTTTCCGCTATGGCCTGGCCGCAGCCATGCTCGCCCTGCTCGGAGCCGCCGCGGTTGCCCTCGACCGGCTCGGACTGCGCCTGCTGACCGAGGAGGCACAGACGTTGCTGCAGCGTGATCCGCGCCGACCGATCCTGTACCTGCGCAACTTCGGCGACGACGAATTCAGGATCGAGGCGGCCGGCCCCAGCAGGCGCGGCCTCGTGGGCAAGCTGGCCCTTCGCCGGACGCGACCGTTCGAGGAGACCTTCGCCTGGCGACTCAACCAGTACGGCCCGCTGATCGCCGCCAACGACCCGAACATCCGGCTTCGCACACTCGGTGCCGCCAAAATGCATCTCCCGCACGTCAACTGGAAGGATCAGGTCGAGGCCTACGCCGCGGACAGCCTGGCTGTCGTGATCTCCGCCACCCCGACAGAGATCAACTGCGGACTACTGTGGGAGCTCCGGATGATCGCGGAAAGACTGCCCCACCAGCGCGTCATCCTCCTGCTGCCACCTCGACGGAAACGGGAGAGCGAGCAGGGTTGGACCGCCTTCTGCAACGCGGTCTCCGGCTGGGCCTTCTTCGACGGAGCACGCGCGGCGAACCCGACCGGCGCCGCCCATCTGCTGGTGCACGTTCCTGGCGAGGGCTGGCGTGCCTGGGGCGCGGCCACCCGCACCGAATGGACCTATGTCCTTGCCGTGCGCGGCTGCCTGGACTACGCGACAAAGGCGTGGCAGCGGACGGCCCCCTGGCTCGCCGACGCCCGACCGGCGGCCGCGCGGCACCGGCCGATGGCGGCGACCGTCCGCGTCGGGCTGCGGTTCATGTACGCCGGAATCGTGTTGACTCTTCTCAACACCCTGGTCACCGTGCCCATGCTGAGCCGGAACTACGGCAACGCCGCGCTGCGCGAGGCAAGCCAGGACCCGATCGGTAACAGTGACCTCGTCGTCAGCCAGGCCGCCATGACAATCAGTTGGTTCGAGCTGGGCGGTCTCGCGGCGACGGCCGCGTGGACCTGGGTCGCGTTCCGTTGCCGGAAGGGAAACAACTGGGGCAGGGTCCTGGCCACCTGCGGCTGCCTGCTCGGCACCCTCTTCCTGCTGGCCAAGCTGCTCGGAGACACCCGCGCACACTCATGGGTCAGCTCCATAGACGCGGCGACGGCGCTGGCGGGTGTCACCGGGGTCGGGCTGATGTGGGCCGGGGATTCCGAACAGCACTTCGACTCGCCCACGCGGGCGACCGCGATGCCCGCGTCCGTGCGGACCGCGCTGCGGCTCATGTACCTCGGCATGGCTCTGACCCTGGCGGACGTCGTCGACATCGGGATCACCCGCTACTTCGGCTATCGCCACCTCGCCGGCCACAGCGACGCACTCACCGCCCAGGATGCGTACGCGCGCCTCGTCGGCGGTCTCGTGCTCCTGGTGGCCGGCGGCCTGATCTGCGAGGGTCTCTGGCTTTCGGCTGTGCTCGGATGCCGCCGAGGCGGTCACTGGGGGCGGATACTGGCCACCATCTACTTCGTTGTGGCGACCTTCGGCATCCTCATCAGACTGCTCGTCGAGACGACCCTCAGCGGCCGCCTGCTGGACCTGACCGTCCTCCTCGTCGCCGCGACCGCCCTCTGCCTGCTGTGGAGCAGACCATCGGGGCGCTACTTCCGCCCCCAACCCGGCCCCGCACTCGCCTACCCCGGCCCACCAACCTGGTACCCCTGACCGAGGCGGCGGTTCGGCTCCCTATGGCACGGTTGGAAACCCTGATCCGCACCGGACGGACCCGGCGGCGGGTCGTAGCGTCGGGGCACGCCGACCGTCGGCCGCGCGTGCCGCACCCGGCGCGGGGCGGCTCGCGGACGGCGCGCTGCCGCACGCCACCCGGCGAAGGGGTACACCGTGGGCCACGCTCTTCACCATGCCCTCGAGACGAGCGCCGACTACGACCTCGGCCTGACCGTGACGGCGGGCCGATGGCCGGCCGGCCTCGCCGGGCACCTGTATCTCATCGGCCCCGCCCAGCCGACCGAGGTCGGCTTCATGTTCGCCGGACCGGGGATTCTCACCCACGTCGATCTTGGCGCCCGGCACTGGCGGACGAGCCGGGTGCGCACCCCCGACCTGGCATTGTTCGCCGCTCTGCGCCAGGCCCTGCCGGCCGCGGACTTCGCCGCGCTCACCCTCGGTGCGCGGCCGTCGCTGACGAACGTCGCCCCGCACCTGTTCGGTGACCGGCTGATCCTCACCGGCATCAGCCAGCGCCCGGTCGAGGTCGACCCGATCACTCTCGACTTCCACAGCTTCCTCGGGGGCGTCGACGAGTATCCGGAGGTGGCGGCGCACCCGCTGTTCGCCGGGGTGCGGACGGCGGCCCATCCGGTCGAGGATCTCGACGAGGGCTGCATGTGGTGGTGCAATACGCGGCTGCGCCCGCAGGGCACGTCGACGACGGACGTCGAGGGCACGCTGTGGGTGGCGCGCTGGGACGGCGCCGGGGCGGTGGAGACGTGGTGCGTGCCCGGCGCGCATCTCGTGCAGGGCGTCCACGAGGTGACGGTGACGCAGGACTACGTCATCGTCACCGAGATCGGCTTCCAGCAGGAGCCGGGCAGCGTCGCCGGCCGCAACCGCACGAAGCCGCACCTGCCGTTCACCGACATCTACCTCGTCGCCAAACGGGACCTGACGGCGGCCCGGCGTGGCCGCACGGTCCCGGTGACCCACGCCCGCGTCCCCTACGAGTCGTTCCACCACTTCGCCGACTACCGTCAGGACGGCGACGACGTGACGCTGTACATCGCGCACTCCAACGGCTGGGACCTCAACTACAGCCTGGCCGCCACCGACCGGGTCTGGCGGTCGGGCGCCGCCCTCGCCCCGGGGCTGCACGGGTTCATCTCGGCGCCCGTCGACGCCTCGCCCGTCGGGCGCTACGTCATCGACGGTCGGACGGGCGAGGTCCGCGACAGCCGGCTGTTCCTGGCCCCGCACCAGCACTGGGCGACCCTGCTGTACGGCCGCGACCTGCGCCGCGGCGCGCTCGAACGAGGCCGGTACCTCTGGCAGGCGTACTGGGGATGCGACCCGGAGATGCTCGTCGACCGGATCGTCGACCTGTACGCCGCGCACCCCTGGCGCGTCGTCCCCGTGCACCGGCTGCCGTCCCAGGAGATCCCGTCCTCGCTGGTCTGCCTCGACGCGGAGGCGATGACGGAGCAGTCCTCCTGGTCGTTCCCCGCCGGCACGGTGGGCGAGTCGCCGGTGTACGTGCCCGATCCGGCGGGCGGCGCAGGCTGGGCGGTCATCGTCGTGCACCACGCCGACCGCAGTGAACTGCAGGTCTTCGACGCGCTGGCGCTGGGGGCCGGACCGGTGGCGATCGCCGGCGCACCCGGGCTGAAGCTCTCCGTCCAGTTCCACTCCGCCTACAGCCCGACGCTGCGTACGCGCCCGGCCGACTACCGGCGCTCCTTCGCCGATGACCTCGACCCGAGCTGGAGGGACCTGCCCGCGGCCGCCCGCACGGTGATCGCCCGGGTTCTCGAGCAGTACGGCTGAGGCACGACGAGGGAGCGAGGAAGCGAGGAAGCGATGTACGACGTGATCATCGTCGGGGCGCGCTGCGCGGGCTCGCCGCTGGCCATGCTGCTGGCCCGCCGCGGCCACCGGGTGCTGGTCGTGGACCGGGCCACCTTCCCGAGCGACACCGTGTCGACGCACTTCATCCACCAGACGGGCCTCGCCCGGCTGCGGGACTGGGGGCTGCTCGACCGCCTGCGGGCGACGGGGGTGCCGCCGGTGCGGCACATGACCTTCTCCTACGACGGCATCCACGCCGAGGGTTTCGCCGAGGCGATCGACGGCATCACCGAGGTCCTCTGCCCACGCCGCACGGTGCTCGACGCGCTGCTCGTCGACGCGGCCCGCGCGGCCGGGGCCGAGGTGATCGAGGGCTTCACCGTCACCGCCACGATCGTCGCCAACGGCCGGGTGGCGGGGATCCGGGGATACCACTCCGACGGCACCGAGCACGCCTTCGCCGGGCGGTTCGTCGTCGGCGCGGACGGTGTCGAATCGGCGATCGCCCGGCTGGTGGGCGCGGAGGTCTACCGCGACGTGCCCGCGAGCGGGTTCGTCTACTACTCCTACTTCGACGGCCTCGACTGGGGCTTCCACAACCGGACGGCGCACGGGCGGCAGTTCGCGAGCTGCCCCACCCACGACGGGCGCACCATGGTCGCGGTCATGCGCCGTCGGGACGCCTACGGCGAGTTCCGAGCCGACGTCGAGGGCAGCTTCCGGTCCGTGCTGGCCGCCGTCGTGCCCGAGTTCGGCGCGGACCTGCAGGCCGCCACGCGGACGGAACGCTTCCGAGGGCTGCGCTACGCCGACAGCTTCTACCGCCGGTCCCACGGACCCGGCTGGGCCCTGGTCGGCGACGCCGGCTACCACAAGGACCCGCTCACCGCCTGGGGCATCACCGACGCCTTCCGCCACGCCGAGCTGCTCGCCGAGGCCCTGCACCGAGGGCTGGCCGACGAGTCCCCGATCGACGGGGCCGTCGCGGACTACGCGTCACAACGCGACCGGGAAAGCGCGGGCACCTTCGCGTTCACCGTCGCCGTGGCGGCACTCACGCTGCCGCCGTTCCTGCACGCGGCGCTGTCCGCGGCGACGCGCAGCCCGGCCTACCGCGCGAAGTTCTTCGCCATGGTCGGCGGGGGCTACCCCGGCGAGGAGTTCTTCGCCCCCGATCGCCTCGCCGACCTCTACGAGGAGGTCGGCATGCCCCCCGCCCTGCGCCTGCTGCCCCCCGCTCCGGCGCCCGTCACCCCGTCCTGACCAAGCCACCCAGTCCTGACCAGCCACTCGGTCCTGACCAGCCATTCAGTCCTGACCAGCCATTCGGGAGCTGTCATGCCGCAGGTAAGCGATGAGCTCGTCACCGACCGGCCGATCGAGGCCGTGTTCGACTTCACCACGACGGCCGGGTACTGGCCGCGGTGGCACCCGGCCGCCCGACGTGTCGCGGGGGAGGTCGACCGCCCGGCCCAACTCGGCGACCGAATCGGCGAGCAGGTCACTGTCGCCGGTGTCGACAACACCGTGACCTGGACGATCGTCGGCTGCGACCGTCCGCACCGGCTGGAGTTGACCACCAACGTCGACGCCGGCCGGGTGCGGATCGGCTACGACCTCGCCGTTCTGGCCGACGGACGGACCCGCTTTCGCCGGACGGTGGACTTCCCCGAGCTGGGCCCCGCGTTCGCCGAGGCGATGCGGGCGCAGTCCGTCGAGGGGCTCGCCAACCTCGCCCGCCTGCTGACCGAGGGCGCCGCCGACCCTGCCGCCGACCCCGTGGAATGACCCCGCCCGGCCGGCGCCTCCTCCGGTCCGCTCGGAACGCCCGCCGGCCGCCCGGCCGCCCTGGCTAGAGACGCGTCGCGGTCCGGACGAGGCCGGCGACGGCTCTGGAGCGGCTGTGCGGTGGCCACGCGATGACCGTCGTAACCGTCGGCGCGTCCAGCACCGGCACGGCGGCGAGGTCGCCGCGCAGGTGGGCTCGGCACGAGTCCGGCAGGATCGCGCACGCGCGACCGAGCGCGATGAGCTGCAGCAACTGCGTGTGGTCGCGAACCGGCGGACCGGGGCCGTCCGGGTACGCGCCGTCGAAGACGTTCCTCAACGCCGTCACCGTCCAGTACGCCGAGGAACTGCACGACACGAACATCCTGATCAACGCGGCGTGCCCCGGATTCACCGCGACCGGCCTCAACGGCTTCCGCGGCGTCCGCAGCCCGGAGCAGGGCGCGGCGATCGCGATCCGGCTCGCGACCCTGCCCGACGACGGCCCGACCGGCGGTTTCTTCGACGACGCGGGGGTGGTGCCCTGGTGACGTGCCCGGCTGCCCGCGATCAGCCCGCCGGGCCGTGGTCACGGATTACCGGTCCGGGCAAGCTCGGGGCGATGCCGGTTGATCCGCTGCCGCCGGCGGGCGAGGAGGACATCCGCGAGGGCGTCCGCGCGTTCCATGTCGTCGAGGGTGGCCCGGGATCGTCCCTCCACCTCGAGGATGGCGGCGAGGAGCTCCGCGGACAGTCTCATCCGCGCCGCCACCCGCGCCACGCTCGGCGGGAGGCCGCAGGACGCCCGGTCCGACAGCGGGCGGCCATCGCCGGGACCGACCACCTGCGACGGGATCCGACCGTCCGGCGTGACGCGACCCGTAGGACCGGCATGATCCGTAGGGGCGGCGTGACCCCTGGGCGCGAGGTGGCTCTTGGGCGCGATGCGACCCTCGGGGGCGAGGCGGGGCCGGACTCCGAAGAGATCGAACATACATTCGATTCTGGCGAAAGCGGATCGTCCTGTCAAGGTCGGCCGCCCCCGGGGTCGGGTCGTCAGCCGGCTGTGCGTCGTCCAGGACACCAGCTCGGACCGGGCGAGCTGCGCCGCTCGACCCTGCTCAGCTCGTCGTCGCGCCACCGGGCACGCGATCCCTGCGCCCACCAGGAACTGCACCCGGCTCGCCAGCAGCCGCAGCAGGTCGCCCGGCTCCCCGCCAGACGTGACGGCGATCACCGCAGGGCGATAGGTTGACGATGATCCAATTCTGCTCTGGAGGTTCCATGGCTACAGCCTTCGTCACCGGCGCGAGCCGGGGCATCGGCAAGGCGATCGCCCTGTCCCTGGCCGACGCCGGCTACGACCTGGCCGTCTCGGCCCGCACCGTCCAGCCGGGCGAGATCCGCGACAACGCGCTGACGGTGCACCACACCGATTCCCGACCCTTACCCGGCAGCCTGGCCGAGACCGCCGCCGAGGTCGAGGCCCGCGGTCGCGAGGCCCTGATCGTGCCGTGCGATCTGACCGACCGGGCGTCGGTCGAGGCGGCCGCGCGTCGCCTCCTCGACACCTGGGGCGGCGTCGACGTCATCGTCCACAACGGGCGTTACATCGGCCCCGGGATCATGGACGTCTTCCTCGACACCCCGCTCGAGGCCTACGAGAAGATGTTCGAGGCCCACTGCATCGCCCCGGTCATCCTCACCCGCGCGCTGCTGCCGGCGATGCTCGCCCGCGGCGGCGGGGCCGTCGTCACCATCACCTCCGGCGCGGCGTGGCTCGTCCCGCCCGCCCCGGCCGGGCAGGGCGGCTGGGGGCTGGCCTACGCCGTCGGCAAGGCGTCGGGAAACCCGCTGGTCGGGGTCCTGCACACCGAATACGCCGGGCGTGGGCTGCGCGTGTTCAACGTCGAGCCCGGCTTCGTCGCCACCGAGCGCAACGAGATCTCGGTACGCGACTACGGCCGGGAACTCGTCGGGGCCGCTCCCCCCTCGGCGATCGGCGCGACCGTGCGCTGGCTGCTGGACAGCCCCGACGCCGACTCCCTGCTGGGCACGACGATCGAGGCCCAGGACCTCTGCCGGGCCCGCGAGCTGCACCCCGCCTGGTAGACCGCGGCGGGGTTCCCGCCCGGCCGGGCGGGAACCCCGCGATCAGTCGATCAGCGGTGCGTCGATCGGCGCGAATCCATCGGCGATGTGTTCCGCGCGCCGGGCCGCCGCGCGGGACGAGCCGCCCAGAAGCACCGGCGGCCCCGGCTGCCGCACCGGCACGGGTGTCACCCGGACCGTGGTGCCGCGGCGGCACCGTACAGCTCCTGTGTCGAGCGCCCGAACTCGGCCGGCACCCGCATGTCGCACCGCAGGCCCACCCGCATCGGGTTTCGGGACGCAACGGCCGCAGCTGACGTCGTTGTCACGGTCACCTCAGTTGCTGGTCGTCGTGCGCGGGCAGCGGACCAGGCGGAAACCGGCGCGTCTCCGCCTTCGAGCGCGTCGACGCCTGACCTGTCTGACGCCTGACCTGTCTGACGGCGGACGTGTCTGACGACGGACGTGAATCCGGCGCAGGGGTGCCCCGCNGTCATTCGATGCGGCCGACCAGGGTGCCCACCGGGTAGGTCTCCTCCGGCACACCGAGGATCTCCAGCGTGCCCGCGGCGGGCGCCTCGATCTCGGTCTCGGTCTTGTCGGTCGCCAGGACGTAGAGCGGCTGGCCCGCCTCGACGGCGGCGCCGTCGTCGGCGAGCCATTCGCCGATGATGCCCTCGGTCATCGTCACTCCGAGCTGGGGAATGCGCAGTTCCTCCGCCACCGGGCGTGTCTCCTTCGACTGTTCGCGGCCCTCGGCCGGTGCCTGCTTTGGCGCATGGTTGGGCGCACGGTTGGGTGCAGGTATCCGTGCACGGTCCGGGGCACCGATCCGTGCACGGATCGCCGGCTCGGTCAGAGCGTGGATCGGATGGCCGCCGCGATCCGCGACCGGCTCGGGATGTAGGCCTCCTCGAGGGACCGCGCGTAGGGCACCGGCGTGTCGGGCGCGGTGACCCGGACGACGGGTGCCGCGAGCTGGCCGAACAGCTCGGCGTGGATCGTCGCGGAGAGCTCGGCGCCGAAGCCGTTGCGCCGCACCGCCTCGTGGACGATCACGGCCCGGCGGGTCCGGGCGACGGAGCCGAGCAGGGTCGCGGTGTCGAGTGGCTGCAGGGTGCGCAGGTCGATCACCTCGACTCCCACCCCCTCGCCCGCGAGCTGCTCGGCGACCGCCAGGCAGTCGGCCACCTGGCGTCCGTAGGTGATCACCGTGACGTCATCGCCCGCGCGGGCGATGTTCGCCTGGCCCAGCGGAACCCGGTAGTCCCCCTCGGGCACCGGGCCGCGGGCGGCGAAGTACAGCCCGGTCACCTCGACGAACACGCACGGGTCGTCGTCGAAGATGGAAGACAGCAGCAGGCCCTTGGCGTCCGCCGGGTTGCTCGGCACCACCACCTTGAGCCCGGCCGCGTGCACGAGCTGGGCCTCGAGCATGTCCGAGTGCTGCGCGCCGAAGCCGCCGCCCGCGCCGGTGGCGGTGCGCACGGTCAGCGGCACCGGGGTCCGGCCGCCGGACATGTAGCGCAGCTTCGCGGCGTGGTTGACGAGCTGGTCCATGCAGACGTGCACGAAGTTCATCAGCATGATCTCGGCGACCGGCCGCAGGCCCGAGATGGCCGCACCGATGGCCGCGCCCATGATGGCCTGCTCGGAGATGGGGGTCATGCGCACCCGGTGCGCGCCGTGCTTCACGCCCAGGCCCTTGTGGACGCCGAACCCCCCGCCGCCGGGCTCCTGGATGTCCTCCCCGAGCGCGAAGACCGCCGGGTCGGTGCTCAGCGCGACGTCGAGGGCCTCGTTGATGGCCTGCACCATGCCGAGCGTGCGGGCCGTCTCGGGCGTCGCCGTCCCTGCGGTCGTCATGCCGTCACTCCGTCCTGCGCGGTGTCCGCGTACACGTCGGTGGTCAGTTCGCTCACCGCGGGCAGCTCGGCGGTCCGCGCGAACTCCCAGGCGTCCGCCACCTCGTCCGCGGCGGCGCGTTCGACCGCGGCGAGCTCGTCCTCGCCGACGTGGACGGCGAGCTGCGCCCGAAAGCGGACCAGCGGGTCGGCGGCGATGGCGGCCCGCAGTTCCTCCGCGGGCATGTAGACCTGCTGGTCGCCCATGATGTGGCCGCAGAACCGGAAGGTCATCGCCTCCAGCAGCGTCGGGCCGCCGCCGGACCTGGCCCGCTCGACCGCGGCGCCGGCGGCGTTGTACAGCTCGATCGGATTGTTGCCGTCCACCGTGACCCCGGGAACGGAATACGCGGCCGCCCTTTTCGCGATCCGGTCGACCGACGTTCCCTCGCGCAGCGGGGTGTATTCGGCGTACTGGTTGTTCTGGCAGACGAAGATGACGGGCAGGCGCCAGATCGACGCCAGATTCAACGATTCGTGAAAGGCACCGATGTTGGACGCACCGTCGCCGAAGTTGACCACGGTGACCTGGTCGGTGCCGCGAAGCTGGGCCGACAGGCCCAGCCCGTTGGCTATCGGCAGGCCCGACCCGACGACGCCGGTGGTCACCATGAGCCCGTACTCGGGCGCGGTGACGTGCATCGGGCCGCCCTTGCCCGCGCAGGTGCCGGCCGCCTTGCCGAGGTACTCGGCCCACAGCTCGCGCAGCGGCACACCCTTGGCGATCTGGTCGTGCAACCCGCGGTAGGTGGTGACGACGTAGTCGTCGCGACGCAGGTGGGCGGCGACGGACGCGGCGGCGAACTCCTGCCCGCGCGGCGAGTAGTACATGCCCCCGATTGCGCCGCTGGTCATCAGGGAGCGGTACTTCTCGTCGAACCGCGCGATCCGGGTGGCGGTGCGGAACAGGCCGAGCTGGACGTCGATCCCCGGCGACGCGGAGAAGTCGACCGCGTCGGCGGAGTCCGGGGGTGCCGAGATGCTCACGTGAGCTCCCCTTGCCTGGAGTGAACGGCGTGGCCGGGACGGCCGGCTTGACTGGAATGGCCGCCGGCTTGCGCGGAGTGGCCCGACTGCGTGGAATGGACGGCTTGACCGAAATGGCCGGCTCTGCCCGCCGCATGTGCACCGGCGCGCCGGCCCGAGAAGACGGCGTCGGCGAGGGAGAGCCCGGACACGTAGCTGTTGCTGCACAGGCCGACCGCCGCCCGACCGCCGGCGTACAGGCCGGGCACGATCGATGCGTCGCGGCGCAGAACCGCGCCGCTGTCCCCGTCGACCACCAAGCCGCCGAGGGTGATGAACGGGAACGGGTAGAGCGACGACGTGCGGGCCGAGACGTCCACCGCGTAGTAGGGGCCGTCGCCGATCGCACGGTGGAACTCGCCGGTCTTGCCGAACCGGTCCGGCAGGCCGGCCGCCGCCGTGTCGTTGTACTCCCGGACCGTCTTGTCCAGACCGGCCGGGTCGATGCCCACCCGGCGGGCCAGCTCGCCGAGAGTCGCGGCGCGCCGGTGGCCGGCGGGGCCGAACAGGTAGGCCAGTTGGGGGAGGTGGAAGAACGCCGACTGCGTGCGGATCTGGCCCCGGGCCCGACGCCACGTCTCGGCGTCGACGATGAGGTAGCCGCGGGCGTGCTGCTCCTCGACGAGGGGCGCCGAGAAGGTCGCGCCGTAGAGCTGCTCGTTGGCGAAGCGGTCGCCCTGGTCGTTCACGGCGATCCCGCGCATGAAGTCCGAGGGCGGGGAGAGGAACCGCCAGCCGGACATCTTCTCCAGGTGCGAGGTGGCGGCGTCCACCGTGGCGGCGAGGTCGAGGGCGGCCCCGGTGTCGCCGGCCGTGCCGAGCGCCGTCAGCCCAGCCCAGGCGGGGGCGTGGCGCGCGACGAGCTCCCGGTTGAAGCCGTGCCCGCCGGTGGTCAGCACCACCCCGCCGGTCGCCCGGACCCGCCGGGGCACCGAACGCCGGCGGGCGGCGGCGACCCCGACCGCGCCGAGTCGGGCCCCGAGCGCCGGATTCCACACGTGGGCCTTCGCCGCGAGCTCCGTGTACGTCCGGTGCCATCCGCCCGGTTGGCGTCCCGGCGGTGGCGCGTCGTAGTCGACGCCGACCACGCGGCCGTTCTCCACGACGAGGCCGCGGGCCTCGGCGAGCGGGCGAAACGTGACTCCCAGGCGCAGCGCCGAATCCCGCAGCCGGCCGTAGAAGGTCGCCCCCGAGAAGTTCTTCGCGTGGGTACGGTGCCCCCGCGGCGCCGGGGGCGCGACGTCGGCGTAGCCGGAGGCCAGTTCGTTGCCGGAGTAGTAGAGGTAATGCCGGTTCGTCGGGTAGGACGTCTTGTAGGGGCACAGGCTGCCCTCGAACTCGACCCCCTGCCGGCCGAGCCATTCGACCATCTCCCGGCTGCCCTCGACGAACTGGCGCAGCGTTTCGGCGGAGACGGCGTCGCCGACCTCCAGGCGGAGGTACTCGTACATGCCCTCGACCGTATCGGTGACCCCGGCCTGGGTCTGCTGGGCCGTGCCACCGCCGGCGTAGACGACGCCGCCCGAGTGCACCGTCGAACCGCCGCCGTAGAAACGGTCCAGGACGACGACGGAGGCGCCGCGCTCGGCGGCCGCGATCGCCGCGCACGCCCCCGCCCCGCCGAACCCGACCACGACCACGTCAAACGTCTCGGCGGCTTTCTGTGCGGCAGTCTCGGCGGCTTTCTCGGCGGCTGTCTCGCCGGCGGCTGTCTCGGAACCAGCGGTCGCGGACAAGCGGGCCGGTTCGGCTAAGTGGGCCGGTTCAGATAAGTGGGTCGGCTCAGCTAAGTGGGCCGGTTCAGATGAATCCATGGATGCTCGCTCCTCGGTTCCGGAGCACTCCCTCGGTGAGCTCCGGCACGACTGTCAGGGATTCAGGCTTTCCGGTTCGGGGAGGGTGGCCGCGGTCCGCGCCGGTGCCACCACGGAACCGTCGTCCGGGGCGTCCTGGGAATTCGGTCGGACGCCCCGTTTCTCGACCGTCACGTCGCCGGTGACGGTGAGCCGGCAGGCCAGCCTGGTGTCGCGGCTGGACCGCCTGCCGTGTCGGCTGGCGAGCTGGCGCAGTACACCCTGCTCGACGGAATCCGGCGGGACGAGGTTCTGGTGGCCGTCGATGACCCGCAGCGCGCAGGCGGTGCACCGGGCCTGGCCGTAGCAGATCGTCGGCCAGGTCAGGTCCGTGCGCAGCGCGGCGGCGAAGACGGTCTCCCCCACCCCGACCTGCAGGTCGATCCCGGCGGGCTCGACCCGGACCCGCGACGGGCGACGCGTCATCGGGACAGGTATTCGTCGATCACCCGATGGCTGTTCACGATCATCGACTCGTACCGGCCGGAGAGGACCAGGTCGCGCATACCCTGGGTGTGCACGCCCTTCTGCTGGGCCGAGATGTTCTGGAAGTCCTCCTTGAAGATCTGCGGCCAGTCCTCGATCGCGATCGGGCCTTCGAGAACCGGCGGGTCGGGCTCGTCGTCGCCGTCGGCGGGAATCTGGACCGCCCACACCTCGAACAGGCAGGACTCGGGATCGTCCCCGTTCGGCCGCACCCGGTAGATGATGGAGTTCCCGTACGCGGGGAGCACCGTCATGTTCGGGAAGATGTGCGCGTAGCCGGTGGTGTCGGTGGCCGGCGGCGGGAGCGGGATGCCGGCGCCGGCGGCATACTCGTAGAGCGCCCCGAAGAAGGCCATGGGGTACTCGTCCGGGTCGATGTCGCGTTTCGCCAGGCTCTGCTGGAGAAACATCTCCCGATCGGTCGCGTACGCGTCGGTCCCGACGTACAGCGCATTGTTGAACTGGGTGAAGTAGTCGGCCACGGACATGCCGGGGACGGGCACCGAACCGTCACTGGGCCGCAGGTGCGCATGCCCGCCGGCGAAGCACTCGAAGTTGCCGCCGAGCACGTCGATGTCGTAGTCGTCGTCCGCNGCGCCCATGCTCAGCGACGGATGCGCCTGCATGATGTGGTAGGCCTCCATGAAGGCCTCCTGCGCCATCTTCCAGTTCGCCGGAAGAACGAGGTGGCGCCACCAGCGGACCCGCATCCGTTCGAACCCGATCGGGGCCAGGGTCGACGCGATTCCGGCCATCGCCGTGGCCAGCGGAGGGGCCGCGGGATCCATGTTGATGAAGACCAGCCCGAACATGGTCCCGACCTGGCACTCGCGCAGGCGCAGGGAGTCGGGGGCGAGGCAGTCCGGCGCGAAACCGCGTCGCGCGTAGACGTAGGAGCTCGACCCGTCCAGATTCCACCGCCAGCCGTGGTAGGGGCACACGATCTGGCCACCGTGGAACGTGCCGGTGCCGTTTCCCAGCGCGGTCGCCCGGTGCCGGCAGGCGTTGAAGTACGCCTTCACGGTGTCGGCGCTCTCCCGCACGATGAGGATGGACTGGTCGTTGATGCGGTATTCGGTGAAGTCACCGGGGCGTAATATCTCGTCGAGTCGGCAGGCGAACTGCCAGGCGTGCGGCCACAGCTTCTCCTTCTCCCGCCGGGCGAATTCCCGGTCGAAGTACCGCTCGACCGGTACGCGCGAGGGATCGGTGATCGCGTGGGGGAAGGCCGGCGCCGCCCGCCCGGGAGCTTCTGGTTCGGCGTGGATGGTCAACTCATCTCCTCCTTCGAGGGTGCGCCCGCTGCGGTGCGCGTCCGGTCCCCCGGCGCGCCACATCCGGCGGCATCGTTCGGCAACTGCGAGGAAGTAAATGAACAGTTACTTACTTTAAGATGTGACGCAGCTCATGTCAACGGTCGAACGACGATGGATCGGCAGGAATCGGCCACGTCGGCGGCGCGACCCGCCCGACACCCGCGGCGCGGAACTCGCGGCGCGGAACTCGCGGCGCGGAACTCGCGACAGGCTCGCGGGCCCGGCGCAGGTGCTGATGCGGCACCGCGTGGAGGCCGACGCGAAGCCGCGCGGGTACCGACGCGGGGCGCCGGCCGGTGCCGATGCGGGACGCGGGCCGGTGCCGATGCGGGGCGCGGGCGGGTTCGCGCTGGGCGAGCGGGTCCCCGCCGGGTGGGGGCGGGCTCAGGAGCCGACCGGGAACCCCTGGGCGAGCAGCGACTCGGTCAGTCGGATGGCCGCCCGATGCCGGTCGGCCGTGGCGGTCACCGACAGATGAGTCAACCCCCAGCTCACCGAGGTGAGCAGGTCGACCATGGCCTGGACGGAGGTGCCGCCGGGCAGCTCACCGACCTCGACCGCCTCGACGACCAGCCGGCGGTAGAGCGTCTCCTCGGTGTGGCGGCGGTATCCCACCGCGGCCGCGAACTCCGGGGAATGGGTCGACTCGAACAGCAGGCTCGCCTCGAAACGGGTCATCGCGGGGTGATCCGCCATGCATGCGAGGGCCTCCTCCAGCAACGCGACCAGGCGGTCTCGGAAACCCCCCGCGGAGAAGGCCGCCGCCTCGAGCCGCCCCACCACGTCGGCGAAGACGTCGTCGAGCGCCTGGAGGACCAGATCCGCCTTGGACGGGAAGTACCGGTAGATCGCCGCGCTCGTCAGATCCGCCTGCTCGGCGATGGACTTCATCGTCGCCCTCGAGTACCCCACCTCGGCCACATGCGTCATCGCCGCGAGCAGAATGCGCCGCCGGGTGCGCTCGGCGTCGGCGTTCACCGGGCGGCCGAGGCGGGCCGACGACTTCATCCGACGCTCCTCCAGGTCGGCCCGCCGGGCCGAGGTCGCCACCGCCCGGTGTGGTGCGGGCCAACCCCGAGTATCCCCGGCGTGCACCGGCCCGCGTTCGCGCCTCGGGACGTGGGACGTGGGACGTCGCTCACCGCACAGACCGTCCGCGACTTCTACGAGGACCTCGACGCATCCAGCCGGATGTGATCCCTCCCCAGGGGTCGATCGTGGCCGGAGCAGCGGATGCGAAAAGTGATCGCTTGTATACGATGCGTTAATGACATTGGATGCGCACCAAGCAGCCCCTGGCCGGACGGGAGACGAAGCGATCATCGGAGCAGGCGACGCACGCGCAGAGAAGGCACGACGACGTCCGGCGCCGATGGGGTTCGACCTCGGCCTGTTCCTGCTGCGCCTGACCGTCGGCGTCACCATGGCCGGCCACGGCACCCAGAAGCTGTTCGGCTGGTTCGGCGGCGGCGGCCTCGACAGCACTGCGGCGTTCTTCACCAGCGCCGGTTACCCGTCGGGCCGGGCCTTCGCCGTCGTCGCCGGGCTCACCGAGACCCTCGGCGGAATCGGCCTGGCCCTCGGCCTGCTCACCCCGCTCGCCGCCGCCGCGCTTCTCGGCACGCTCATCAACGCCATGGCGACCCGCTGGGGCGGCGGCTTCTTCGTACCGGACGGCATCGAGTACGAGATCCTGATCGCCATGGCCGCCCTGTCCCTCGCCCTGACCGGCCCGGGTCGCCTCTCGGTCGACGCCCGGTTGCCCGTCCTGCGCGACAACCGCCTCGACGTCGCCGTCGGCGCCGTCGCCTTGGGCGGCGTGACCGCAGCCGTCGTACTGCTCATCCGCGGCTGAGCGGGTCGGCGACCGTCGGGGTTTCGCCCGGGGCTGACCGGGGATCGTCGACTGTGACGTCCCGGCGGCGGCACCGCGCGGACAACCGCCGGATGAGGGCCGGATGAGGGGCGCGTACCGGGCATCCGCGACAGCCACGGGTTGGGCGTGGGTCGTGGCGGCCGGCCGGCAAGGCGATGCGGACCGCAGACCGGCCGGCCGTCCCCGCGCGGACGACCACCCTCCCCCGAAGCCGACCGTCCTCGCCATTTTCACATCCCGATCATGTACCGCCCCGCAGACACACTCCCATTCCCGGATGCGCAACGGCGACTCTACTCGGAAGAATACTCTTGCATCATCACACCGCGTCCCACGTTTCTTGGTTGATCGCAGGCCGGGGTGACAGATGCTTGTCGCGGGACCTTTCGTTTGTTCCACGCGTTTATCCGTTTGTGGATGTCGGCTTCGAGTTCGACGACACGGCGATGGGTGGAACGGCGCAGCTTGCGGGTGGTCAGTTCAGCGAACCAGCGCTCGACGAGGTTCATCCACGACGCCGAGGTCGGGGCGAGGCGCAGGTGGAGCCGCGGGTAGCGCAGCAGCCAGTTCTTCACTGCCGGGGTCTTGCGGGTGGCGTAGTTGTCCAAGATCAGGCGCAGGTCGTAGCCGACCGGGACCGAGGAGTCGATCAGCTTGAGGAAACGCAGGACCTCCGGGTGGCGGTGCCGCCGGTAGGTCTGGGCGATCACTGACCCCGACACCGGATCGAGGGCGGTCAACAGGCTGGTCGTGCCGCGCCGAACGTAGCCATGGGTCATCCGCGCCAGCGTGCCCGGCATCATCGGCAGCACCGGTGCGGGCGGGGCGGGCGGGTCGGCGGCCACCGCACGGACCGACGGTTCCGGAGTCGCCCGTCTTGCCTCGCTCGCCGGTGTCCGCTAACGTACAACTCAATGGTTGTAGATCAGGGCCCCGTCGAGCACGCCGATCGCCTCTTCCATGCCCTGGCCGACGCGACGAGGCGCGAGATCGTGGCGCTCACCCTGACCGGTGAGCATTCGGTCTCCGAGCTCGCCCGGCGGTTCCCGATGAGCTTCGCGGCCGTTCAGAAGCACGTGGCGGTACTGGAGGGCGCCGGGCTGGTCACGAAGCGACGGCAGGGTCGGGAGCAGCGCGTGCGGGGCAACGCGGACGCACTGCGCGAGGTTCATCGGCTGCTGGACGAGCTCGCGGCTCTGTGGCGGGGACGCATCGACCGGATGGCCGCGATCCTCGCCGAACCCGACCCGTTCGACAGCGACCCATCCGATAGCGACATGGCAGGCAGCGACAGGGCAGGCAGCGACACAGCCAGCAGCGACACGGCAGACGGCAGGCCAGCAGACAACGAACGAGCAGACGGCGAGGAGCGACGCGCATGACCGTGATCGACGTGAAGAAGGATCCTGAGGCCCTCAGTCTCGCCATCAGCTCCAGGTTCGAGGCGCCGCCGCAGCGAGTGTGGCGGATCTGGGCCGACCCGCGCCAGCTCGAGCGGTGGTGGGGGCCGCCGACGTACCCGGCGACCGTCGTCGACCACGACCTGGCTCCCGGCGGCTCGGTCACGTACTTCATGACCGGGCCGGAGGGAGACAAGCATTATGGCTGGTGGCGCGTCCGGACGGTCGACGTCCCGCACCGGCTGGAGTTCGAGGACGGCTTCGCCGACGACTCGGGCCGCCCCAACCTCGACCTGCCCACCACGATCGTTCGCGTCCAGCTCACCGCGGACGGCGAGTCGGCGACCGTGATGACGATCGAGAGCACCTTCCCCTCGTCCGAGGCGATGGAGCAGATGGTGTCCATGGGCATGGTCGAGGGCATGTCCGAGGCCCTGGGACAGATCGAGGCCCTGCTGGCCGGAGCCCCGGCCTGACCGCGTGCCCTGACCGCGTGCCCTGACCGCGTGCCCTGCGCGCGGCCGTAGCCTCGCCGGCGACGACGAGGCTCCCGGGCGTCGGGCCCGGCCCGCCTGCCGAGATCACCCTCCGGCACGTCCCGCCGGCATGGACGATCAGCCGCCGACCGACGCCTTGGGCCTGGCTTCAGCGTCGGAGGTCTGTTCGGACTCGCCGCCGGTGTCCTCGTCCGAGGGCCCGGGTGTCGCGCCCGCGGGCCGCCCGGCGTCGCCGCGGCCCGAGTCGGCCGCGTCGTCGGCGTCCCGCGTGCCCTCGGACTCCTCCGCGCCCTGTTCTCCTTCGTCGGGCTGTTGGACGACCTCGCCGTCGCGGATCACACCCCGCCACGAACCGCTCGCCTCACCCTGCATCGTGATGTAGCGGCGGAAATGCTTGAGATCGAGCCGGGCCCGTCGACCACCGGCCCGCCAGATATTACCGATCTTCTCCATGAGTCCGGACGGATAGTATTCCATGGCCAGCAGCACCCGGGTCAGGTCGTCGGCAAGCGGGTGGAACGTGACGGCTCCCTTGGTGGAGCCCTTCGGGCCCTCTGAGGTCCACACGATCCGCCGGTCCGGTATCTGCTCCTGGACCTTGGCCGCCCAGGTCCGGCGGGATTTGAAGACCTTGACCCGCCAGTTCTGCTCGGTCTCGCTCTTCGCGTCCACCGCCTCGACACCCTTCATGAAGCGGGAGAACTGCGGGTACTGCGTCCACTGGTCATACGCCACGGAGACCGGCACCCCGACGTCGATCGTCTCCTCGATGTTCGTGGCCTTCGGCGGCCCACCCTTTCCACCGGACCCCTTGCCACCGAGATGCAGCACCGACGTGACCTTGTCCTTCGCCGCCGAGGCCGCCGTCGCGAACGCGGCCCGCAGCGGCGACTTCCCACTGGCCAGCTGCTGGGAACCAGCCTTGAGCGCGGAGACCGCACCACCCTGGTCGGCGAGCACGTTCAGCTTTTCCGTACTCGACGTGAGCCGCTCCGTCGTCTTCCCGACCAGCTGGGCACCCCGCGCCTTCGCCAGGTTCTTCGCCTGGTCGACCAGGTTCTTCGTCGCCGGGTTCTCGCGCANGGCGCCGATGATGCCCGTCTGCTTCGCAGTCGTCTGCGTCATGTCCCCTCCTCGTCGATCTGCCGTCACTCGGCTTCCGCCATGAGAGGGCGACGACGAGCGCCGCGATCGGGTGCGGGGGCACGGCCGGCGGGGCGGCGGCCCTCATCACCGTCGTCGGGCCCCTGTTCCTCGGTCTCCGCCTCCTCCTGCTCCGCTTCCGCCGGCCCCTGGTCGGATTCCTCGGTCTGATCGCCGGGGCCGCTGTCCGCCTGATCACTGGTGGTCCCGTCCGCCTGATCGCCGGGGCCGCCGTCCGTCTCCTGTCCCGCGGGTGCCTGCTCGTCGGTCTTTCCGCCGGCGCCGGGCACTGTCTTCAGGACGTCGCTCACGGCTCCGGCCGCCGCCTTCGCGGTGGTGCCGCCCTTCTCCGTGAGGGTCTCCGTGAACTGCTGGGTACGTTGTTGCAGGTTCTCGGTGAGACGCTCGACCTGGGCCTCGTACACCGACAGGGCGGCGCGCCGGCTGGCCTCCACGACCGGCCCGCGCACCTGGGCGAGCAGCTGCTCGCCCTGGGGGGACTTCAGCAGCTTCACGGCCTGATCCCGCAGGACATCCTTGGGATCGTGATTGCGTCCGGTGAGCCAGAGCGCCACGCCGATGGCCGCCTTCGCCTTCTTGGTCCGGCCGAGGACGTAGCCACCGACGAGCGCCGCGGCGATCTTCGCATTGCTCACGGTTGGTCATCTCCCTTGCGTTCGTCCCCCTCCGGTCCCCAGCCCCAGCGGCCGGTGCCCGCAAACGAGTCGGCGGGTCCTGCCGCTGAAGCCCGGGTGATGGTGGGGATTTCTATGAAATCGATGGCGGGCAACGGCCCGACGTACTCGATCGAGAGCTCCGGTCGGGCCCGACGCAGCCGCGCGACCGCGGCGTCGAAGGTCTCGATGTCGTCGGCGGCCAGCAGAAAGGCCCAGCTGAGCACGGGATCCTCCGCCCCGCCGTGTCGCCGTCTCGGCCGATCGGAGCGGGCCAGCGGCTGCAGCTCACTGAGGATCTCGTCGGCCTGCCGCTGCCGCCGCTGCACGACCAGCTCGGCGATCTCCTGCCCGAACCTGATCCGCTCGTCCAGATCGTCCGGTGGCGGATACGCGGCCGCCGGCGACCCGGGGAGCACCGCCTGCAACGCGGACTGCTCGTCCTCGTCCACGTCAAGACGCAGTTCCACGAGACCATCGACGGCGTCGAGCCGCTCCGGCATCACCTCGACCAGCGGCGCGAGGACCTCCTCGCGCACGGCATCCTCGTCGGGAGCGACCGTGCCGAACCGCAGGGGCAGCACGGGGCCTCGCGCCAGCAGCCGCTGCAGGATGTCCAGATGGTGCACCGCCTCCTGGTCGCCGAGGACCCCGACGTCGGCGGTGCAGCTCACCGCGGCCNACAACGGCCCGAACCGCACCAGATGCACCGGTTCCGGGGGGTGTCCAAGGCCGGGCGGGGCGGGTTCGGGAGCCGGATGCCCCGCTCGCGTGACGCCATACACGATGACGGGCATGGCCCTCACTCCTTCTTGCCGCCGCGGCGCTCTGCCGGGGCCTCGCGACCTGCCGGCAGGTCCCGCCCGCGACGTTCCTCGGCGGGCGCGCCGCGCAGAGCGTCGACCACGTCCTCGGCCGTGTCCTTGAGTCCAGCGAGTGCTCCGCTCGTCTTGTGCCGAGCGGTGCCCTCGGTGACCTCGTGCATGAGCCCGGGAAGTCCGGCGACCTGCTCCCTGGGCTGCAGATCGAGCCGGTTCACCGCTTCCGCGAACCGCAGGTAGGTATCGACGCTGGCGATGACGATCCGCGCGTCGATCGTGAGGATCTCGATTCCCACCAGCGCGACGCGAACGTAGGCGTCGATGACGATCCCCTTGTCGAGAACCACGTCGAGGACGTCGGCAAGACTGCTCGGCTGGGGAGCTCGATTGATCGGACGACTGGCAACGGTCATGGCGCTGACCTCGCCTTCTGACAGGATTGCTGGTCGGCGCAGGATCGGGCGGAGCGCCGCGTGGGTGCCATCGGCCCGCGGTCCGGGACCGCCTCGGAGCCGGTCTCGACGAGGCGACGCGCCCGGGCGACGGCGTCGTCGGCCTCCCGCTGGGTGACACCGAGCGAGGTGCGGACCCGCTCGAGGCTGTGCCGGATCTCGATCAGTGCCTGGCCCAGGTCGTCGAGCTGCTGCACCGTCAGCTCGCCGCCGTCCATCCGGCGGATCGCCTGGCGTTCCAGGACCTCGCGCAGCAGTTCGAGGACGACCACGACGAGCTGTCCCAGACCTCGACCGACCTGGTCCGGGTCGGCGTTGAGGCGCAACGGGCGACCGGCACCGCCGGAACCACTCATTCCGCCACCTCCCCAGCACCCTCCACGGCCGTCTGGATGCCGACGAGGAGCAGCCGCAGATCGAGCCGGATCAGGTCGACCCCGGCCAGGGCGATCACGACGTCTCCACTGATCACGACACC
Organism: Frankia sp. ACN1ag; assembly: GCF_001414035.1. Lineage (NCBI taxonomy): Bacteria > Bacillati > Actinomycetota > Actinomycetes > Frankiales > Frankiaceae > Frankia > Frankia sp. ACN1ag. The sequence continues at coordinate 106,111 of NZ_LJPA01000024.1, forward strand.
GCGATCCACGAGCCGGTCCAACAGGTCTGCGAGCGGCTGGGCCGCAGAGCAGGGCGTGCCGGCGGTGGCCGGGGTGCGGGGTCGGACCAGACCGGCGACACCGGCCCGGCCCCGGGGAACGGGCCCGCCGCCCGGCTCGCACCTCCGACCCGACTCAGCCATCCCCATCACCACCATCCCCACCACCGCCGCCATCCGCACCACCGCCGAGGGTGACGTGCACGAAGGAGTACGGCGGCCAGGGCCCCGTGATCTCGGCGTCGAGACCGGCCTGCGTCAGTCGCCGCACCAGCGTCCGCGCCGCCGCGAGGAACTCCTCGTCGGCCGAGCGCGGCACGAGGTACGCGCAGTCGAGCATCCGCCCGACCCGGCCGCCCCGGCGTCGCGCGGTGTCCCGGGCGAAGGCGGTCAGTTCCTCGTCCGCCTGTTCGATCAGCGTGCCGAGTTCTTCCCGGCGTGCCTCCTGCGCCCGGATCTCCCGGCGCCGGGCCGTAAGATAGGCCGTCCCCGATCCCGGCGCGAGTCCCGCCACCTCCACCGGAAGATCGATGGGCTGGTCGAGAGGCGCCGCGTCGGCCACCGGCTGAGGCGCGTCGACCCGTAGGCCCCATTCCCTCGTGTCCTGAACCTGGGCCAGCGTGCGGGAAAGCGTCTGCTCCGGATCATCGAGCACCGCGTAGGCGTGCTCCGCGTCCGGCAGGACCGTGCCGAAACGCAGCGGGAGCACCCCACCGCGTTCCGCCAACGCCCGCAGCACCTGATCGTGCCGGCGGGCAAGGTCCGCAAGCCGTCCCGTCTCCGAGACGTCCTCCTCAAGGTCACGCAGCAGGGCGAGCTCGATGTCGGAGACCACCAGGGCCACCGGCGGGCGAACCACGGCGCGCACCTCGGTCCCGGCCACCAGACCTTCGAGATCGGACACGTGCCGGCTCTGCTCCGGGACGATCCCGTAGGCGTACAGCCCGTGGTCTACGTCGACGCCGCAACCGCGCCCGCGAGACCCGCCCGTGGATGCGGCCGCAGTCCCCTCACCGCCCGGGACCGCGAGGTCTCCTGACACGCGGTCGTCTGACACGCGGTCGTCTGACACGCGGTCGTCTGACACGCGGTCGTCGGTGGGGACCTCGGCCTCCCGCACGAGCCCGCGCTCACCCGGCAGCCCCTCGTCGGGCTTCGGCGGCGCCTCGCCCGGCAGCCCTTCCGCGAGGGCCGTCCACCCCTGCGCGAGTCCCGGCACCCCCGCGTCGAACACGACCCGCGTGATCTCCTGCGCCAGGCGCTGCGCGACCTGGCGCCGGGCCACACTGCGCGCCTCGGAGACGGCTTCCTCGAGCACGCCGGGTGCGAGCTGTCGGGCAAGGGCGGCGAGGCTGTCAGCGTCGCTCGCCGCGGGCATGGCGGCTCTCCCCCCTCGTCGCGTCCGGCGCTCCTGCGCTCACCGCTCCTCCGCTTGCCACGGAATCGGCCCAGGGCAGATACGGCCGTCGAGAGGCGGCGGCGACCGGGGCAGAGGCCGCCCATCGCCGCTCGTCGACCATCCTCGCCGGCGCCTCGACCGCGGCCCGGTCCGGCAGACCCCGCCCGACCTCGGTCGCAGGCATACGGCCGGCGGCCTCCAGGGCCGCCAGCCGGCTGCGCAGCTCCTCGTTCTCCTCCCGCAACGAGCGTGCCTTGGAGTTGAAGAAGGGATCGGCCGTCCACCAGTCCAGACCCATCTCGCGGGCCGTGTCCGCCGAGGCGATGAACAGTCGCAGCTTCAGGGTGAGCAGCTCGACGTCCAGCACACTGACGACCACGTCACCGACGATCACGATGCCCTTGTCGAGCACCCGTTCCAGCACATCCGCGAGGGAGTCGGAACGTGGCCCACTCCACGCCCGTGCCCGAGACGGCCCGGTGGCGAGGCTTCGATCGACGGTCATCAGCGGTCCTGGCACGGTCAAGGGAACTTAGTCGGTAGCACCCCGAACGAATCGTCGTAGGCGCTCATAACCCACGAGCGCGCCGCGAGCATCCACATCGAGCCGATACGTAGCCAGCACGCTCGTCGTGGACGGTATGCGATCCAGTTCCACGACATCCGCCAGGATCGACCAACCGTCGTCCGTCCTCCGCACCCCCGAAATTCGCTCTGGAGTATGACCGAGAATGGACTCGAACTCGGCGAGCGCGTCGGGCAGCACCGTCGCCAACTCGCCACGTATCGCGTGATCCGGACTTCGGCGCCGTGGTGGGTCGTCGTCCGGGTGCATGGCGCGAAAACCCCCCGTCGAAGGCCCGTCTCCGGGCCAGGGGATCGGAATCACACCGAGAAAACATCGACAACGCGCATCTGCCCAGGAACGCTCGCTCCAAACACGGCTCCCCGGGCGGAAGAACCGGCGGAGACATTTCCTGGCAGGACAGGAGAAGTGCCGCTATAGCGGAGAAGGTGACCACCGCCGCCGACCCGGGGAACCGACCCGCGGCGGGGCCGGCCGGCCTGCGGGCCGACCGGGCTCAGTGCATCTCCAGCGGCACCGGCTCGGGCGGCGGCGGGAACGCACGGTCGAGGTCGGCGAGCTCGTCGGGGGCCAGCCGCAGGTCGAGAGCCTCCCGGTCCTCGCGGACGTGGCGGGGATCGTGGGAGCGCGGGATCGCGACCACGCCTTCCTGCGCCAGCACCCAGGCGAGCGCGGCCTGGGCCGGTGTCACGCCATGGCTGGTCGCGATCCCGGTGAGCGCCGGCTCGTGGGCCAGGCGGCCGAGCTCGAGCGGGGAATACGCCATGATCGGGATTCCCCGTTCGCGGCACCACGGAAGCAGGTCGAGCTCCGTGCCCCGGCGGTTCAGGTTGTACAGCACCTGGTCGGTCTGCACGGCCTCGCCGCCCGGCAGCTCCACGAGCTCCGCCATGTCCTCCACATCGAGGTTGCTGACCCCCCAGCGCCGGATCCTGCCGGCCTCCACCAGCTCGGCGAACGCCTCCAGCGTCTCGGCCAGCGGGACCGGCCCCCGCCAGTGCAGGAGGTAGAGGTCGACAACATCGGTGCGCAGCCGGGCGAGGCTGGCCTCGCAGGCGGCGATCGTCCCGCGCGCCGTGGCGTGCTGCGGGAGCACCTTGCTCACCAGGAACACGCCTTCGCGGCGGCCGTCGATCGCCTCGCCGACGAGCTCCTCCGCCGCCCCGTCGGCGTACATCTCCGCGGTGTCGATCAGGGACATCCCGAGATCCAACCCGGTCCGGATCGCCTCGATCTCCTGATCGCGCAGGCGGGGATCCTCGGCGAAACGCCAGGTTCCCAGGCCCAAGGCGGGGATCGGTTCGCCGGACGGAAGATTGACGGTGCGCAGGGCGGCGGTCGGCATGCAGACCTCCCGGACCGGGTGCGCTCCGACGGTCCCCGCCTGCCGGAGACCGTCCGGTCGCGGACCCTCCCGTACCTCTCACGGTAGGGCCCTGCGGCCAGTGCGCCACCGGCGCCACCGGCGTCGGCGGCGCGGGACCGTCGGCTGACGCGGTCGAGTCCGCGGCGGCTGCTGTCAGGCGCGGAAGTCCGCCGGGCGGTCCGGGGAGGCGGCAGCCAGGGCCTTGACGGTGCCGGCGGCGTCGAGGTCCGCGCCGTAGACCGGGGTGCCGGGCTGCTGACGCCAGGACTCCGCCAGCGTGCCGCCGTCGACCGGGTCGAAGCCCAGCTCGTCGACCAGCGCGAACACCAGCTCCTTGCCGGGGCCGTCCGNGCCCGCGATCGGCAGCGCGATGCGGCCCTCGGCGCCCTTCGGCCGGCCACGCTCCAGCAGGTGCTTCCAGAAGATCCCGTTGAACACCTTGATCACCGGCGCGCCGATCTGCTCGGCGACCCAGACGCTCTCCGTGGTGCCGGCCTCGATCGCGTCAAGGCGGCCGTCGCGCTGCTGGGGGTAGTAGTTGTTCGTCTCGATCACCGGCGCCCCCGGCTTCGCCCCCTTGAGGATGCCCGCGGGCAGGTTCGGAACGTTCTTCTGCGGGATGCTGATGATGACCACGTCGGCGTCCTCGGCGGCGTCGGCCGCCCACACGGCCGTGGCCCCGCTCTGCTCCGCGAGCTCCGCCAGGGTCTGCGGGTCGCGCGAGTTGGCCACCCGCACCTCGTGGCCGAGCTCGCTCAGCCGCCGCGTCAGCGTCCCGCCGATCTGACCCGCCCCGATGATCCCGATTTTCATGGTCCGCGCTCCTCGACGACCGGGGCGAGGCACCTGCGCCTCGCCACGCGCCGTCTCCAACCTTGCCGATCGGGAAACTGTTCCGACCCCGCACTGCCGCGGCCCGCACTGCCGCGGCCCGCACTGCCGCGGCCCGCACTGCCGCGGCCCGGCCTGCCGCGGCCCGGCCTCAGCCGCGGACGACGACGCGGCGCGGATGCAGCACGGCCGTGGTCCGCTCGGGGTCGAGGGCGCTGAGCCGGGCGAAGTCGGCGCCGTAGCGGTCCGTCATCCGGGCCAGGACGGACTTGTCCGGGTCGGGCACGAGCTCGACGTCGGCACGGATCTCCAGGGTGCGCCCCGGATTGGTGGGGTCGAACACGAACAGGGTCGCCACCGGGGTGCGTCGCAGGTTCGCCAGCTTCTGCCGGGTACTGATCATCGAGACCCTGACCGTCGGCCCGTCGGGGAGGAACCAGACGGCGGTCGACTGGGGCCGACCGCCCGCGCCGATCGTGGTCAGGACGCCGGTCAGCGGGTTGTCGATCAGGTCGCGGTGGGAGGCCGGGAACTCGGCCGGCTCGGGTGTGCTCACCCCTGTATGCCTACCTCCTCTGCCCGCCCTGCGCACCGGCGGGGCCGGGCACCGCCGCGCGGGCGCCCGGTCCCGTCCTACGCGACGGCTCACCATGGTGTCGGCGTGGATGCCCCGCCCTGACGCCTCCGCCGGGAGAGGACGTCACTTCTCGGGAACCTGGACGCGCCGGCCGGTGGCGGCGGACCGGGAGACCGCGTCGAGGAGCTGGTGGCGGCGCAGCGCGTGGGTGAAGTCGGGCGCCACCGTGGTGCCCTCGGCGAGATCGCGGCCGATCTGCGCGTAGGCGTGGGCGACGGCGGCGGCCGGCTGCCCGGCCAGGGCGGGGAAGGCGTCGTACGACGCCGGCGTGGTCAGCTCGGCGAGCGGCTCGCCGCCCTGGGAGCCGAGGATGGTGATCTGGCCGTAGTTGAGGCTGCCGGTCGACGAGGTCACCTGGAGATCGCCGTCGGTGCCGTTGATCTCCCACAGGAAGCTGGTGCCGCGTGGCGTCCCGCCGCGCAGGTGGATGCTCGCGACGGCCCCGCCGACGAGGGTGCCGGAGACGGCGATCTGGTCCTCGGCGGTCATCGGGACGGACGCGCCGGTCTCGGCGTTGCGGACCTGGGGCCGCCGGGTCGCGGTGGTGGCGACGACGTCGGCGAACTCCCCCAGCACGCTGGCGACGGCGTCGGCGGTGTGGCCGAACGGGATCGTCAGCATGGTGGCGCCCAGGTCTCGATCGAGCAGGTACTCACCGCCGGGGTGGATGACCGGTCCCCACACGCCGCCGTTGCCCACCAGCGTCGTCGACAGCACCTCGCCCACGTACCCGTCGGCCACGAGGTCGCGCAGGTAGCGCACCGCGGGGGCGAAGCGCCCCTGCACACCGACGAACGACCGCACGCCCGCGGCGGCCTCGACGAGCTCCCGGACCTCGTCGAGACCGGCCGCCAGCGGCCACTCGCACAGCACCGCCTTGCCCGCCGCCAGCGCGGGCAGGACCAGCTCGCGGTGGCGCGGCACCTTCACCGAGACGACGACCAGGTCGACGTCGTCGCGCCCGGCCAACTCCTCGACGCTCCCGCTGGCCGCGGGCACGCCGTGGGCCTCGGCCGCGGCGCGCGCCGACTGCGGGCTGCTGGCGGCGACCGCCCGCAGCGCGAAGCCGTCGACGGCGGCCAGCGCGGGCACGTGCGCCCCGGCCGCCCAGCCGCCGTTGGCGCTCAGGCCGACGATGCCGACGCCCACCGTGCGTTCGAGATCCGATGCCATCAGAATGTCCTCTTCTCGGTTTCTCAGTCGGGGTGCCACTCTGGCGGGCTGCCACTCAGGCGGCCTGCCGTCGGCCAGGTCGGGGTATCGCTCAGGTCGGGGTGCCGCTCAGGTCGGGGTGCGCGCCCGCCGGCGCCACGCCCGCGGCGGGCTGGAGGTCGAACATGGCGGCCAGCAGCTCGTGGGAGCGGCGCCGGTCGGCGGGGTCGGCGATGAGGTTCTGCACCATCAGCTCGTCGGCCCGGCTCTCCGCGAGCATCCGCTCCAGTGTGGCTCGGACCCCGTCGACGTCGCCGGCGACGAACTGCGGCCACCGCCCGTCGACGATCCGGGTCGGCTGCTCCTGCTCGGCGTCGGTGAGCTCCGCGGCGGCCTCATCGGCACTCGGCAGCACCGCGTCGCCCCCCTGACGCCGCAGTCGAGCGTAGAACCCCTTCGCCGAACCGACCAGCCGCCGCGCCTGCGCCTCGGTCTCGGCGACGGTGACGTTCACCGCCAGGATGGACCGCGGCTCGGCCAGCCCGAACCCCTGGGGACGGAACTGCTCGCGGTAGTGCCGCAGCGCCGCCGCCGCGCCCGCCGGGTTGATGAAGCCGGCGAAGGCGTACCCGATACCGAGTCCGGCCGCGAGGTTCGACCCGGACGGGCTCGACCCGAGCAGCCAGGTCTGCGGCACCCCGGGCACCGACGGGATCAGCGGGTTGCCGGTGAACGGATGCCCGGCCGGGAACGCCTCATACAGCCAGGCCAGCGTCTCGGCGACCTGCTGGGTGTGGTCGTCCTGCGTCGGCTGCCGGCGGTCGCGCCGCAACGCCAGGTCGATGACCGGCCCGGCGGTCGCCCGTCCCATGCCCAAGTCGACCCGGCCCGGGTACATCGCCTCGAGCTGGGCGAACATCTCGGCGACCTTGAACGGGCTGTAATGGTTCATCAGCACCGTCCCGGACCCGATCCGGATCGTCGACGTCCGCGCGCCGGCGGCCGCGATCAGCAGCTCCGGGTGGTGCGACGCGCCGGAACGGCTCAGGTGGTGCTCGGCGAACCAGACCCGGTGGAAGCCCCAGGCCTCGGCGTGCCGAGCCGTCTCGACCGCGTCGACGAGCGCCTGCCGCTCGTCCGTGCCCGGCGCGACCGTGCCCAGCTCCACGATGGACAGCCTCACCCGCGGCCTCCGAGCCCGTGGCCTCCGACGGCGTCGTCTGCGGCAATGGCGGCGATGCTCACCGCTCCACCGTAGTCGATAGTTGGTTGGTCCCAACTTGTGGTCTCGCGTCGCGCCTCTCTACCGTGGACCGATGGACCCCGCGCCCGCACCCGCGACGCCGACCGCCCTCGCCGCCCTTGAGCGGGCACTCGCGGACGTGGCGCGGATCCTCGCCGACCGCGCCACCGTCGACGACCTCGCGCGGCGGTCCGGCTTCGACCTGCCCGCCGCCTCGTGGGCGCTGTTGGAGTACCTCGACGGGCATGGCCCCATGCCCGTCTCCGCGGTCGCCGCCTGCCACGGCGTCGACGTCTCCTCGGTCACCCCGCGGATCAAGCGGCTCGAACGTGACGGCCTGATCAGCCGGCGGCGCGAGCCCCGCGACGCTCGCATCCACCTCATCCACATCACCGATCGCGGCCGGCACGCGCTCGACAGCGTCCACGCCGCCCGCCGCGACCTGCTCGATACGGCCATCGCCGAGCTGGACCCGACCCACGTCGGCATCGCCGCCGGGGTCCTCGAGCTGATCGCCGGTCGGCTCTCCACCACGCGGCGACGCATCGACGCCCAGTCCCCGGGTGGCGCGAGTCCGCATCCTCTCGGCCTCGGGCCGGAAGATGATCCGAGGGATCTTCCGCCGACGTCGGCGGAGGCCGGCCGGGCCCGGCGTCCCGGCGACAGGTCGGAGTCGATACCCACCTGACGTCGGCATCGCCGCCCCGGCCGGGCCGAGCCGAGCCCGTCAGGCCAGCAGAAGGCCCGCGGTGATGAGCAGCAGCACCGCCGTGAGGCCGTGGATGGCGTAGGCGGTGACCTTGGGCCCCTGGTGGCGCAGCACGATCAGGGCGTCGCCGATCGGGACGACGGTGATCATAAGCATGAACCAGCCGACCGCCTGTTGCGTCGAGGCGAGGATCAGGGCTATCGGGACGAGCCCCGACGCGATGTCCCGGATCCCCTTGACCGCGAAATAGGCGTCGGCCTGGCCGATGTCCGCCGGCACGGCGACACCGAAGGCGGCGGCCGCGGCCCGGGGTACGAGCAGAAAGCGTATTCCGATGAAGATGATGGTGACGCTGACGATCCACGAGAGCACATAGGCAACGGTTGTCATGGTCTACCTCGCCGATCTGGTCGCGGGAGCCGCTCCGTCGGCGGTGCTCGGCCTGTCGACGGCACTCGGCCTGTCGACGGCACTCGGCCTGTCGACGGCACTCGGCCTGTCGACGGCACTCGGCCTGTCGACGGCTGCGGGAACGGGCCGGTAGTTCCCCCGGATCCGCCGCACGTGGGCCGCGTAGAGGATCCGGCCGACCGAGAACCAGATGATGCGGGCCGGCAGCGGAAGCCCGGCGAGGAACGCCTTGCGCTCATCCGGCTGCGCGTCCTCCAACACGGCGCCCAGCAGGGTCAGGAGCGCGTCCTTCGGGGTGTTGGCGAGGAAGTGCTCGCCCTGGGCCGCCCATTCCGGCACGCTGAGATACTCGGCGGCGAGCGGCAACAGGTGCGATTCCTCGTCGTCGAGATGTTCGATCAATGCCGCCCGATGCTCGACGAGAGCCTCGACGAGGGCGTCCCGAGCCGACGGGTCCGCGCCGGCCTCCCAGGCGGCCAGGGCGATTTCCGCCCGGGCGAGGCTCGCGGCCACCTCTTCGTGCTGGGCCTCCATCCGCAGCACGACGTCGGCGCCCAGGTCCAGGCGGGCCAGCAGCAGCGGCCAGACCAGCTCGTCCTCACCGTGGTGGTGGACGCCGAGGCCCAACTGGTACCACCGGAAGTAGNCGGCGAGGACCCGCGCCCGGGCGGTGTCGCCCGCGGGAACCCGGGCCGTCAGCTCGGCCAGCAATCGCGATTCGCGGCGGAACGCCCGGTGGATGATCTTCATCTCCTGGGTGTTCGGGCGTTCCACGTCGGTGTCAGGGGCTGCGGAAGTGGTCACGGTGTTCCTCCCTCGGTCGCGGCCTTTCCGGGTCCGCGGCCTTTCCGGGTCCGCGGCCTTTCCGGTGCGCGACCCTTCTGGATCGCGTTCGGACTGTTCGGTTGAACTGGGATCAGCATCGGCGGCGACACTTGGAGCGCTCGTGGAGCTGAGTTGGAGCCGTCTCGCCGGAGGGACAGGACCGGATGGATAGGATCGGTACGCGATGGTCCGGATCCGAGTGCTCGGCCCGCTGGCGGTCGAGGTGGGTGGACGCGCCGTCGCCCTGGGCGGACCGCGACAGCGGGCAGTCCTCGCCCGGTTGGTCGTCGCCCGCGGTGAGCTCGTCTCGGTGGACCGGCTGATCGAGGACCTGTGGCGCGGCGAACCGCCGGCCAAGGCCGTGACCTCCCTGCAGTCCTACGTCTCCAATCTGCGCCGGCTGCTGGAGCCGGCCCGGCCGCCGAGGACACCCGCGACGATCCTCATCAGCGCGAACCCGGGTTACGCCCTCGCGCTCGGCCCGGAGGCAGTGGACGCCTGGCGGTTCGAGTCGCTGCTGCGCGAGGCCCGGCGGAACTCCGCCGCCGGCACCGCCTCCCGGGCGCTGCTCTCCGAGAGCCTGTCGCTGTGGCGCGGCGACGCCTTCGGTGAGGTCGCCGACGAGTCCTGGGCCACCGCGGAGATCGCCCGGTTAGCGGAACTTCGCGTCGAGGCTCGGGAGATGCTCGCCGCCGCCGAGCTACGCGACGGCAACCTGGCCGCCGCCGTGCGGCTCGCGGATGCGCTCACCCGGCGTGAACCCCTGCGGGAGGAGGGCTGGCGACTACTGGCCCTTTCCCTGTGGGGCAGCAACCGACAGGCCGACGCCCTCGACGCGTTGCGCCGCGCCCGTCGGCGGCTCGCCGAGGAACTCGGCCTGGACCCAGGACCCGAACTCGCCCGGCTGGAGGAGGCGATCCTCCGGCAGGACCGAGAGTTCCTCGACGCGACGACGCCCCCCTCGGCGTCCCCCTCGCCACCCCCCTCCGCACCCGAGCCGCCGGCGGCCGCCACTGCGAGCGCCGAGCTGTTCGCCGGCCGCGAGCGGGAGCTCGCCGCGCTGGCGGACGTCGCCGCCGAGGTTGGTGCCGCCGAGGTTGGTGCCGCCCAGGTCCGGGCCGCCGACATCGATGCCGGCCGGGTGAGGATCGTCCTGGTCAGCGGCGAATCGGGAGCCGGGAAGTCCGCGCTGTTGCGGCAGGTGCGCCACCGGCTGACCACAACCGGGNGGTTGGTCGTCACCGGGCAGTGTCTCGAGGCAGAAGGAGCTCCCCCGGCCTGGGCGTGGCTGCAGGCTCTGCGCGCGCTGGCCGACACCGCTCCCCCGCCGGCCGAGCTGGCCGAGCTCCTCGAACCTCTCCTGTCGGACCAGCTGCCCGACCATCCGCCAGGCCACTACCAGCCCATGGACGCGGACCGCCGGAACCACGTCGACGCCTCGGCCGGCCGGTTCCGGCTACACCAGGCCGTCGCCGCCTGGCTGCGAGTGGTTGCCGATCGGAAGCCAGCGGGACCACTGGCGATCATCCTGGACGATCTGCACTGGGCCGACGCGGAGACCCTGGCTCTGCTCAGCGCGGTCGGTACGCAGGTGACCGACGCGCCGATCCTGCTGCTGGCGGCCTACCGGGACGGGGAGGCCGGCCCGGCTCTGAGCGAGGCGCTCGCCCGGCTGGCCACCCGTTCACCACGGCGCCTGGCGCTGGGTGGGCTGTCGCGGGCGGCGATCGCCGACGTCGTCGGCGCGCTCTGCCCGCGGCCCGTCGACGCNGACACCATGCTGGCCCTCGCCGAACGCACCGGCGGAAACCCGTTCTACGTGCGGGAGAGCGCCCGCCTGCTCGCCAGCGAGGGGGCGCTCGTCGCGCTGTCCGACGTCCCGGACGGCGTGCGTGACGTGCTCCGCCGGCGGCTCGCACGCCTGCCCGAGGCGTCGGTGGCGGTGCTGCGACTGGCCGCCGTCGCCGGCCGGGAGGCCGACGTCGAGGTGCTCATCGACGCGGCCAGCACCGACGAGGAGGGCGTGCTCGACGCCCTGGACGCCGGGCTCATCGCCGGTCTGCTCACCGAGCCCGCACCCGGTCGGGTCCGGTTCACCCACGCTCTCGTCCGGGACACCCTGAGCTCCGACCTCAGTCGGCTGCGCCGCACGCGCATGCACGCCAGGCTCGGCGCCGCCCTCGAGCGGCTGCAGCCCGACAACACCCCCGCGCTGGCCCACCACTACCTCCGGGCCGCCTCGGCGGCGACGGCTCGCCGCGCCGTCGACTACGCGGTCCGGGCCGCCCAGTCCGCCGAACGCCGCTACGCCCACGACACGGCGGCGGAGCTACTCGCGGACGCGCTCGACGGTTTCGACCGCATTCCCGCCGACGACATTCCCGCCGACGACCACGCGTCCCAGGAGAATGATCGCGACGCCGAGCGGGTGCGGCTGCTCGGCCGGTTGCTGCGGGCGCAGGTGCGGGCCGGCGCGGTGGCGGCCGCGCGCGCCACCCGGCAACGGGCCGTCGATCACGCCGAGGCGGCCGGCCGCGAGGACCTGCTGATCGCCGCCTTCACGGCCTGGACCGAACCGACCCCCTGGCAGAGCCGGCCCTACGGGACCGTGGACGCGCCCGCCGTCGCGGTGCTCACCCGCCTGCTCGAGCGGCGCGGTCTCGACCCCGCCGTGCGCTGCCGGCTGTTGGACGCGCTGACCACCGAGCTCGCCGGCGAGGACGACGCCCGGCCCCGCCGGGCCGCCGAGGAGGCGGTGGCACTGTCCGCGGCCGTGGACGATCCCGCTCTGCGCGCCCTCGCCCTCACCGCGTTGGCCCGGGTGCGCAACAACGAGTCCGACTGGCNGCAGCGGGCCCGGGTCGGCCAGGAGCTGATCGCGCTCGGCGTCGGGCACGACCTGCCCGCCTACCACTCCTTCGGCAACTTCATCCGGGCCATCGCGGCGGTCGCCGACTCCGACGTCGCCGACGTCCGGCGCTTCGTCACCGACGGGATGAACCTCGCTCGCCTATACCGGATGCCGGAGGCCGAGGGCGTCGGCGAGTACGCGCAGGCGATGCTCGCGCACATCGCCGGCGACCTCGACGACGCCGAGCGCCGGTACACCGAGGCGAGCGCCCGGATGCTCCGCCACGGGTCGATCCACGCCGCCGGCTTCCAGCTCCTGGCCCTCGCCACCCTGCGCCTGACGCAGGGCCGGATGGCCGAGTTCGCCGCATGCGCCGACGATCTGCTGGCCGCCCACGGTCCGGTCGTGACCGACCTGCTCACGCTCGCGCTGGCCCGGGACGGCCGGCTCGCCGAGGCCACGCGCATGCACGCCGGAGCCCCGGCCCTGCGACCCGACTTCCTCTTCTCGGCCCTCGGTGTCCTGCGCGCCGAGGCGGCCATCGCCGTCGCGGACCGTCCGCTCGCCCGGGCGATGTACGCCGACCTGCTACCGCTGCGCGGACAGTTACCCGGCACCCTGAGCCTGTCGCTGGCGCTGCGGCCGGTCGCCCACACCCTCGGCGCTCTCGCCGCCTTTCTCGGCCGGTCCCTCGACGCCGCCGACCACTTCCGGCACGCGCTCACGGTCGCCGAACGCTGGGGTGCCACCCACTGGGCCGACGAGGCCCGCCACGCCCTCGCCGCCGTCCGCGCGGCCTAGAAGATCACGAAAATCTTGCGGGGTGCTGGTGGGGGTGGATGGCCGTGGTTTAAGGGGGTGCGGCGGTCAGGGTCCAGCCGTTGGTGCTGGTGTGGGNGAGTCCGAGGTTGATCAGCCGGCGGAGGNTGAGTGCGGCGGCGCGGTGGTGGAGCCAGGNGTCGTTGCGGGTCACGCCGCGGTAGGGCACGCGGCGGTTGCCGTGGGCTACCAGCCAGGCGATTCCGCGTTCTACCGGGGGACGCCAGCGGCGGTACTCGTCCTGCCATGCCGGGTTGGTGGCCTCGCGGCGGGCGGCGGCCAGCTGGGTGT
>NZ_LJPA01000025.1:0-36666 GCF_001414035.1 Frankia sp. ACN1ag
ACCCGAACACCTCATAACCCTTCGCGGTCAACAACTCACCCAGATACAACCCGTCCTGACCGGTAATCCCGGTAATCAGCGCACGCGGCACGTCGTCATCCTTTCTTTCGCCGGGGCGAGCCGGCGGCGGCGGTCGTCGTCGTCGCAAAGAAACGGTTCCAGTCAGGCCCGGACGTCACCGGAGCTGCACACCGCCTCGACGCCGAGCGCGTCGGCGGCGGCAAGGGTGGCCCGGCTCGACGCGAGCAGTTCCGCGGTCACCGCGGCATCGCCGCCGCGGCACATCCGCAGGAAGGCGGCCGCGGCATCGCGGTGCCCCTTGTCCTGGACCCCCTTCCACACCGACCGGCCGTCGACGACGAGCTCCCGGTAGTCGTCGATGCGGACATGGCGGCTCCCCGCCAGGGCCTCGACCTGTTCCTTGCGGGCTGCGCGGGGCCGGGCGGAGCTGTAGGCGATGGTCGACAGCGACCCGTCGGCGTGCCGCAGCGACACCGCCAGGTCGGGGGCGAGCAGCAGCTCGGCCTCCCGCCCCGCGAGCGCCGCGACCGCCTCGACCTCGCTGCCGGCGAGCGCCGCGCAGGTGTCGACGAAGTGGCACACCTCGCCGAGCAGGCGACCCCCCTGGACCCGGTCGTTGTACCAATGGCCGGCCGGTACCGCGCCGGCCGCGATCCGGTAGACGGTCGTGAGCGGCCCGGTCCGCGCCGCCAGGGCCGCGCGGGCGGCGCCGACCGCAGGCGAGAACCGCCTGTTGTAGCCGACGACGAGCGCGCCGCCGCCGACCGCCGCCGCCTTCTCCACCCGCTCCAGCTCGTCGAAGCTGAGCGCGAGCGGCTTCTCGCACCACACGTGCCGCCCCCGTTCCAACGCCCGGGCGGCGAGCCCCGCGTGCGTGGCGTGCGGCGTAGCGATGACGACGACGTCGATGTCGTCGTCGTCGAGGACGGCGTCGGCGCCGGCCACCGCCCCGGCGAAGCCGTGCCGGTCGGCGAACGACCGCGCCGAGCGGCCGCCGGCGGAGGCGACCGTGACGAACTGGTCGAACCCGGCGGCCCGGAACGCGGGCAGCAGCACCGCTCCGGAGAACGTCCCGGCGCCGATCCAGCCCACCCGGCTGCCGCGGCGCCCCGCCGGCACCCCACGCTGGCGCGGCAGTCCCAGGCGGGGGCGGGGGCGGAGGCGCGGCGCGGCGGCGAGCCCGGGCGCGGGCAGCCGCTCCGCGTCGTCCGCGGTCCGCCCGCCCGCCGCCCGCCCGCTCGCCGCCCGCCCGCTCGCCGCCCGCCCGCTCGTGTCGTCCGCGGTGCGCCCGCCCGCGTCGTCCCCAGGCCGGCGGCTCGCCGGCAGGGCCGGGACCTCGGCCGGGTAGTCGAACCGGATAGCCAGGTACGGCTCGCTGCGACCCGCGACGAGCTCGTAGGCCCGCGGCGCCGCGTCGATGGGAAAGGCGTGCGTGACCAGGTCGTCCACGCGTAGCCGGCCCGCGGCGAGCAGGTCGAGCACGGCCTCCTGGTTGCGCCCCTCGGTCCAGCGCACCTGTCCGGCCGGGTAGTCCACCCCCCAGTCCTCGTACCCGCGCTCGTAGCGTCCCGGTCCGTAGGAGCGGGCGAAGCGCAGGGTGAGCTCCTTGTCATAGAACGGCGCGCGCAGCAGGCCCAGCCCGACGTCGCCGACGACGACGAGCTGCGCGCGGTCGCGGGCCAGCGCGGTCGCCCGCATCACCGGCTCCGCCGATCGGCCGGCCGCGCAGATGAGCACCGCGTCGGCCCCACGGCCCCGGCTCCAGGCCCGCACCGCGGCCGTGGTGGCCTCGCCGACCTCGGCGAGCGCGTGCACGCCGACCGCCGCGGCGGTCGCCAGCGGCAGTTGCGCCAGGTCGATGCCGGCCACCTCGCAGCCGCTGGCCAGCGCCAGCCGGGCGGCGAGCTGGCCGACCAGGCCCAGGCCGACGACGACGACCTTCGCTCCCGGCCCGACCTCGGCGAGGCGCAGCCCGTGCAGAGCGATGGACCCGATGGTGGCGAACGCCGCCGCCGCGGGCTCCACCCCGTCGGGCACCCGCGCGCACAGCAGCCCGGGCACGGCCTGGAACTCGGCATGGTTGGCCCGACCCGCACCGCCGGTGGCGACGAGGTCACCGGGGCGGATGCCGGCGACCGCCGAGCCGACCTCGACGACCCGGCCGCAGCCGCTGTAGCCGAGCGGCACATCGCCGCGGAGCCGGTCGCGCACCGACCGCGCCGCCGGCACCAGTCCGTCGGTCCGGGCCTTCTCCGTCACCTTGCGCACCAGGTCGGGGCGGGCCCGCGCCTTGGCCAGCAGCCCGGCGCGGGCGAGTTCGGTGACAGCTCGTTCGGTGCCGGCCGACACGATCGTCGCCGCCGTCGCCACCAGCACCTCGGTCGGGCCGATGACCGGCACGGGCACGTCGAGCACCCGCACCGCTCCCCCGGATGCCGCCTGGACCACCTGTTTCATCGCGCGAACCTCCGGTGAGCGTCGGCGAGCCCGGCCCCCGGCCGGTAGCGGCCGGGGGCGGCCGCGCGGGACACCCGCACCCGCATCGTGCCGCTCAGTGTAGTTGATGCATTACATTCAGCGATGAACGCCGCTCGTGCTCCACCCGACGTGTCAGAGCCGGAGGAACGCCCGTGCTGGGAGCGCCGGCCGCCGCGTGCATCGTCACCCTGGCGGCGACCCCGATCGTCATCGTCTGCATGCGGCGCCTGGCCGCGATCGACGAGGTCACAGCGCGCTCCTCGCATCAGGCACCGACCCCGCGCGGCGGCGGCATCGCCGTGGTGCTCGGCCTGTTCGCGGGCGTCCTCGTCATGCTCCTCACCCGTGGCGGCACCGACTCCCCCGACCTGTTGCCGCTGACCGCGGCGGCCTCCCTGTTCGGGCTGATCGGGCTGGCCGAGGACGTCGGCGGGGTCACCGCGATGCGGCGGCTGGCCCTGCACACCGCCACGTCGTTCGTCGTCGCGGCGATGGCGGTGCTCGGCGCCGTGCTCGGGGACGCGACGCCCGGCCTCCTCACGGTCCTGCTGGTGACCGTCGCGGCACCCGTCTGGATCACCGGCTTCGTCAACGTCTTCAACTTCATGGACGGGGTCAACGGCATCTCCGCGGTCACGGCGGCGCTGGCGGGCGGGGCCTTCGCGGCCCTCGGCGCCGCGCAGGACCTGCCCACGGCGACCGCCGGCGGGGTCCTCGTCGCGGCCTCGGCGCTCGGCTTCCTGCCGTTCAACTTCCCCCGGGCCCGGGTCTTCCTCGGCGACGTCGGCAGCTACGCGCTGGGTGCCGTGCTCGCCGTGCTCACCGTCCAGGCGGTGCTGGCCGGCATCCCACCGGAGTCGGCGCTCGCCCCGACCGCTCTTTACCTGACGGACACCACCGCCACGCTGGCGCGACGGATCCGCGCCGGGGAGCAGTGGTACTCCCCGCACCGCTCGCACGCCTACCAGCGGCTGACCATCGCCGGCTGGTCGCACGTGCGGGTCACCGGCCTCGTCGCCGCCGCGACGGCGGTGCTCATCGCGCTCTCCCTGGCCGCCTTCGGCCCGCTGCCCGGCCGGCTCGCCGCGGACGCCGCCGCGGGGCTGGTGCTGCTGGCCTACCTCCGTGCACCCCGGTGGGCGGCGCGGCGCGGCCGGACCGCCGCCCACCCGCTCACGGCTCGCCCCGCCGCGCCGTCGCCCCACCAGCCCGCCCGGCTGCCGGCACAGCGGCGGACCGACGACGAGCCGGACCGCCGGGCAGCGCCGGGGAGGACCCGATGACGAGGATCGCCCTGTTCGGCGCCACCGGTTTCATCGGCGCCGCGTGCGCGGCGGCGCTGGCCGGCGCCGGCCACGAGGTGCTGCCCCGCCCGGCGCGCCGGTTGTCGGTCGACGGCGAGGCCCTGACCGGGACCCCCGAGCGCGCGTACCGACCCCACCTGGCGGGGCTCGCCGCCGAGCTCGACGGCTTCGGGGCGGTCGTCAACGCCGCGGGGGTGGCGGTGTCGGCCGCCCGGCTGTCACCCGAGCTCGTCGGGGGCAACGCCGCCTGGCCCCGGCTGCTCGCGGACGCCTGCGAACGGGCGGGGGTGCCTCGGCTCGTCCACATCAGCACCGCGGCGGTGCAGGGCCGGGTCGACCGGCTCGACGAGAGCCTCCACTACGCGCCGGTGAACCCCTACGCCCGGTCAAAGACCCTCGGCGAGCAGCTCCTGCGCGACGCGGNGGCGGCCGGCCGCGTCGAGGTGATCCTCTACCGACCCCCCTCCGTGCACGGCCCGGGGCGGCGGATGACGACCGCCTTCGCCGCGTTCTGCCGCCGCTGGCCCCTGGTGACGTGCGGGGACGGCAGCCAGCCCGTGCCGGTCGCGCTGATCGGCAACGTCGGCGCGGTGGTCGCCGCGATTCTGGCGGCGACCACCGCGCCTCTGGTGGTGTCCCATCCCTACGAGGGACACACCGTGCGCAGCCTCTACGGGACGTTCGCGCCGGGCCGACCGCTGCACCCGCTGCCGACGCGGGCGGTCCGGGGACTGCTGCGCAGCGCGGAGCCGACCGGGCAGTGGCTGCCGCCGCTGAGCGCGGTGTGCCGCCGAGCGGAGCTGCTGCTGTTCGGCCAGGGACAGCAGCGGGGCTGGCTCGACGCGCGGGGCTTCCGGCTGCCGCTCGGGCAGCCCGCCTGGGACGAGGTCGCCGCCGCGACACGCGGACGAGGCACTACCAATAATCACTCCAAGTAAGGTCTACGCTACTTTTAGCAATAGTCGTCGACGGCTGGAGGTCGAACTCCGTGTCCCCCCTGCCCGGCCGCCGCGTCCTGGTGGTGACGCACTACTTCCCCCCGGAGATCGGGGCACCGCAGGCGCGGCTGTCGGAGACGGCCCGGGCGTGGGCGGCCGACGGCCTCGACGTCACCGTGCTCACCGGGATGCCGAACCATCCCACCGGGGTGATCCCGCCCGAATATCACGGCGCCTGGCTGCGCACCGAACGGGTCGACGGCTACCGCGTCGTGCGCACCCGGCTGTACGCCACCCCCAACGAGGGCGTGGTCCGCAAGACGCTGTCCCACCTGTCGTTCATGGTCTCGAGCGTCCTGCTCGGCGGCTGGCGGACCGGCCCGTGCGACGTGGTCGTGGTGTCCTCGCCGACCTTCTTCCCGCTGGGCTCGGCGTGGCTGCTCGCCCGGCTGCGGCGGGCCCGGCTGGTCGTGGAGGTGCGCGACCTGTGGCCCGCCATCTTCGAACAGCTCGGCGTCATCACCGACCCGCGCGTCCTCGGCCTGCTCGAACGCCTCGAACTGGCCGCCTACCGGGCCGCCGACGCCGTGGTCACGGTCACCGAGGGCTTCCGCGACGACATCGTCCGCCGCGGCATCGCGGCAGACAAGGTGCACGTCGTGCGCAACGGCGTCGATCTCGACCGGTTCCACCCCGACACCGTCGCGCCGGTCGGCCTGCGCGCGCGGCTGGGCGCGCCGGGTGGGGAGACCCTCGTGCTCTACATCGGCGCCCACGGCATCTCGCACGGCCTGACCGCGGTCGCCAACGCCGCCGCCCTGCTCGATGACGCGCGGCTCGATGACACCCGGCTCGATGACACCCGGCTCGATGACGCGCGACTCGATGACGCGCGGATCCGGTTCGCCTTCGTCGGGGAGGGCGCCGACAAACGCCGGCTCGCCGAGCACGTCCGCGGCCTGGGGCTGACGAACACGGTGCTGCACGACGGCGTGCCCCGCGAGCAGGTGCCGGGCGTCATCGCGGCCGCCGACCTCTGCGTGGTGCCGCTGCGAGACGTGCCGATGTTCGACACGTTCATCCCGTCGAAGATGTTCGAGCTGCTCGCCGCCGGTCGGCCGGTGATCGGCGCGGTGCGCGGCGAGGCCGCCCGGATCCTCACCGCCGCCGGGCAGGTCGTCGTCCCCCCGGAGGATCCCGCGGCGCTGGCGGCCGCCGTCGCGCACCTGGCCGCCGACCCGGAACGGCGGGCCCGGATGGGGCGCGCCGGCCGGGCGCACGTCGAGCGGCACTTCGACCGCGACGAGCTGGCCCGGTACTACCGCCGGCTGCTGTTCGACCGCGCCACTGCCGACCGCGCCACTGCCGGTCGCGCCGACAGCGACGGGCGAACCCCCGGCGTGCCGGACCCTACGGTCCCGGCGCAGCGGGTAGCGACACCCGCCCCGGACCACGACCCGGCCGGGCAGCAGACGGCGCTGACACCTGGATCGGAGGCACTGGCTTGAAGATTCTGGTCACCGGGGCAACGGGGTTCCTGGGCAGCCGGGTGGTGCCCCGCGCGCTCGCGCAGGGGCACGAGATCGTCGGGCTGGCGCGCAGCGCCACGGCCGCAGCGGCGCTGCGCCGGCAGGGGGCTGCGGCCGTCACCGGCGACCTCGACGATCCGGCCGGGCTGGCCGCAGCGTTCACCAAGGCGGACTGCACGGCCCTTCTCAACATCGCCTCGCTCGGCTTCGGCCACGCCGACGCGATCGTGTCCGCGACCCGGGCGGCGGGCATCCGCCGGGCGGTGTTCCTGTCCACCACCGGGATCTTCACCTCGCTCGACCCGCCGTCGAAGCGCGTGCGGATCGCGGCCGAACACACGATCGAGACCAGCGGGCTGGACTGGACGATCATCCGCCCGACGATGATCTACGGCGGATCGGACGACCGCAACATGGCCCGGCTGCTCGCGCTGGTACGCCGCGTTCCCATCCTGCCGCTGCCGGGCGGCGGGCGGCGGCTGCACCAGCCCGTGCACGTCGACGACCTGGCCGCGACCGTGCTGCGGGCGCTGAGCGCCGACGCGGCGGTCGGGCGCGGCTACGACGTCGCCGGTCCGCGGGCGCTGTCCCTGCGCCAGATCGTCGCCGCAGCCGCGGCGGCCGAGGGTCGCCGGGTGTACTGCGTTCCGGTCCCGGCCCGCCCGGTCCTCGCCGCCGTCCGCGCGTACGAGCGCCGCGCCGCCACGCCGCGGCTGAAGGCCGAGCAGATCGCCCGCCTCGCCGAGGACAAGGCCTTCGACATCGGCCCCGCCATGCGCGACCTCGATCACCGGCCGCGGCCGTTCGGCGTCGGCATCGCCGAGCAGGCCGCCGCGCAGCGTCGCGCCGCCGGCCGGTCCGCCCCGGCGGCCCGGGCGAGCCGGCGGGCGCGTGTGATGAGCCGGCCCGACCAGCTACGCCGGCTGATCCGCGACGTCCGCGACGTCGCCGCCGTGGCAGGCGGATCCACCGCGCTGCGCTTCGGCGCCGCGATCGTCCACCACGCCCCGGCCGTCCTGCGCACCGGCACCCTCGACGCCGCCGACCGGGCCATGGCCCGGGGCAGCCACACCTACCGCCCGCTGCCGGGCGTCCAGATCACCCTGCCCGGCGGGGCGTTCGGGGGCGCCCGGGAGATGTACTGCCGCGGGGTCTACCACGCGCTGCCCGGATTCGCGCCGGCGGCCGGGGAGATCGTCGTCGATCTGGGGGCGAACCAGGGCCTGTTCTCGGTGCTGGCGGCCCGGGCGGGGGCCGACGTCATCGCCGTCGAGGCGCAGCGCGGCTTCGCTTCCGCCTTCGTCAACCATGCCGCCGCCAACGGCGTCTCCCACCGCATTCAGCTTCTGCACGCCCTGGTCGGGCCGTCGACCGGGGTGTTCGCCGACCCGCGGGCGCGCCACGGCGCCACCCACTGGGAGGGCGACGTCGACGGGCTGACGATGGCCCAGGTCCTCGAGTCCGGGGGCGCCGACCGGGTGGACCTGCTCAAACTCGACATCGAGGGCTCCGAGTTCGCCCTGTTCGACGAGCCGGGCTGGCTGGAGGCGGTCGGCCGGCTCGTGATGGAGGTGCACCCCGCCTTCGGCGATCCGGCGGCTCTCGTCGCGCGGCTGCGCCGCCACGGGTTCGAGGTGACCCTGCTCGCCAACGACCTGCGCCGCGTCCGGGATCTGGCCGGGGCCTCGTCGGGATACCTCTACGCCCGCCGCGACGGGTGGTCTGCGGGCACCGCGGCCGCCGGCCCGCCCGCCGCAGTGCCCGCCGGGATACCCGGATGAGCCGGGCGGGCGGCCCGGTCCTCGTCGACTGTGCGGGGGCGCAGATGGGCGGCGCGTTGCGGTTCCTGACCGAGCTCGACGGGTTCCTGGCACCGCGGCCCAGCGCCGGCGTCCGCCTGATCGGCCGCGGCCGGCGAGTCGCGCCGAGCTGGCTGGCCCGCCGCGAACGCCCCGGCCGCTACCGGCGCACCGTCGCCCTGAACAACGTCGGGTACCTCGCCACCCGCGGCGAACGCTGGGTGTTGCTGCGCAACGCGCTGCACTTCCTCACGCCGGCCGAGGTCCGGGCGCTGCCCGGCGGGCTGCCCGCCGACATCGCCCGTGCCGCGCCCGTCGTGCGACTGCTCGCCCGCCGCGCCGACGTCGTCGTCGTGCCGGCATCGTCGATGGCCGAACGGGTCCTCACCGCCCTGCCGGACCTCGCCGACCGCGTGGTCGTCCGGCCCCACCCGCTGTCCCCCCCGCCGAGGCCCGGCGAACGCAGCCGCGGCACGATCCTGTGCCCGGTGCTGTTCGCCTCGTTCAAGCCGATGGGCCGGCTGCTCCGCCTCGCCGACACCGCCGCCGCGATGGTCGCCGAGCAGACCGGCGAGCCGGTGTCGATCGTGGTCACGGCTACCGACACGGAGGCCCGGGTGCAGGGCCTCGCCGACTGCCGGTCGCTGCGCTTCGTCGGGCGGCTCACCCCCGCCGCCCTGCGCGGCCATCAGCGGCGAGCCGGCGCCCTGCTGTACCCGACGACGGCGGAGTCCTTCGGCTACCCCCTCGCCGAGGCCCGACTGGCCGGCCTGCCCGTGATCGCCCGCGACACCGGGCACAACGCGGAAATCGCCGGTCCGGTGCTCGTGCCGTACCGGGACGAGTCCGCCGACGATCTCGCGGCGGCGATGCACGCCACGCTCACGCTGACGCCACAGCCCGAACCCGCCAACCCGTTCGATCCCGTGGACTACTTCACCTGGCTGCTCGATGCGGAGGAACCGGCGCTGTGATCACCCGAAGCCAGCGGCCCACCGCCGACTCCCGCGAGCCGGCCCCGCCCTCCGGCGGCCGCGCGGGCTGGCCCGTCCCCTACGACGCTGCCGGGCGCGACGCGACCACCGGCCAGGCTACGACCACCGGCCAGGCTACGGCCACCGGGCAGGACACGGCCACCGGGCAGGACGCGGTCGGCCCGGTGCCCGCGCCGGGGTCCGTTCCGGTGACCGCGATCATCCTCGCCCGGAACGAGGCGCCGAACATCGTCCGGGCGGTCGGCTCCGTCGGCTGGTGCGAGCAGGTCGTCGTCGTCGACTCCGGCTCGACCGATGACACGGTCGAGCTCGCGCGCCGCAGCGGCGCCGCGGTCTGGCACATCCCCTGGCGGGGCTACGCCGGCCAGCGTCAGCAGGCCATGATGTCCCCGGAGGTCCGCCACGACTGGGTGTTCTTCCTCGACAGCGACGAATGGGTTTCGACCACGCTCGCCACGGAGATCGCCAGTCGGCTGGGCACGGAGGAGTGCGTCGCGTACAGCCAGCGGCGCCGGTTCGTGTTCGACGGCCGGTGGATCGCGCACAGCGGATGGTACGCCAACAGCTGGCAGGCCCGTCTGCTCGACCGGCGGGCCGCCTCCTTCGACGACAGCGTCAACTACGGCGAGCGGGCCAGCGTGGCCGGTCCGGTCGCGCGCCTGGCTGCCGACCTGATCGACGAGGACCGCAAGGGCCTCGCCGCCTGGCTGCGCAAGCACGTGCACTACGCCGAGCTGGAGGCGCAGCGCCGCACGGCCCAGCCGGCCCTGCGCGAACGGATCTCCCGCATCCGCCGCGAGATCCGTCATCCCGGCCGCTCGACCCGCCCGCTGGGTCGCAGCATCGCCAAGGACGTCGTCTTCCCGCTCGTCCCGGCGAAGCCGGCGGCCCTGTTCTGCTACATGTACGTGCTGCGGGCCGGTTGGCGCGACGGCCGGCAGGGGCTGCTGTTCTGCCTCTACTACGCCTGGTACGAACTCACCGTCGGCGCACTCGCCCGCGCCGGTCACACGGGCGCCCCCGGCGCAACCGGTGAGCCCGGCAGGGGCGACACAGCCGCGGCAACCGCGCCGGATGCCGAGCGCGCAGTGCCCGTCCCCAGACAGCGCACGATCCCCGCCGGCGCCGCGAAGGGACCGATCGGCGCATGAACCCCCCGGCGGATCTCGGTCGCTACCTGCGCACCGTCGCACGCCTGCGACCACGTCAGGTCACCGCCCGCGCGCGGCTACGCGGACAGCGCGCCGTGCTGCGCCGCCATCCCCCCCTGACCGCGGCGATGCTGCGCGGCCGCCCGTCGGCGGGGCAGTGGCCGGCCGGGTTCGTCCCGGTGGACGAGACGTGCCCACCCCCGGGTCCGACCGTCGACGAGCTCGCCCTCGGCCGGCTGACCCTGCTCGGCCATGCCCGCCCGCTCGGCCACCCCGACCCGCTGAGCCACACCGACCCACCCGACCCTGTCCGCGACGTGGACGACGATCCGGCGCGCTGGGACTGGGAGCAGGCCGGCGCCCCGCTGTTGTGGCGCTACCACCTGCACTACTGGGACTGGGCGTGGGCGCTGACGCCCGGCGGTGATCGGGAGCGCGCCCTGTTCGCACGGCTCTACCTCGGCTGGCGCGCCGCGGTCACCGTCGGCCATCCGGTGGCCTGGTCGCCCTACGTCGCCTCGCTGCGGGCCTGGACGCTGTGCGCGCTCGGCCCGACGCTGGCCCGGGACACCCCCGCGCGGGACGTGCTGCGCGCCGATCTGGGCGTCCACCGATCGTTCCTGCGGATCCACCTGGAGACCGACGTCGGGGGCAACCACCTGCTGAAGAACCACAAGGCACTGATCGCGCTGGCGGTGGCCGCCGACGACCCGAGCGGGCTGCGCCACTGGGTCGACCAGCTCGTGCGCGAGACCCGCCGGCAGGTGCTCGGCGACGGTGGCCACTACGAAAGGTCGCCGTCCTACCACTGCCAGGTCCTCGCCGACCTCGACGACGTCGCCGGATTGCTCGCCGCGGGCGGGTGGGCCGTACCGATCGAGCTGCTCGACGCCATCACCCGGATGCGGGCCTGGCTCGGTGCGGTGCTCGGTCCGGACGGCACGGTGCCGCTGCTCAACGACGGGTTCCCGGTGCGCCCGGACCTGCTGCGCCGGCTGCTGCCCTCGGTGCCGGCGCAGCCGCCCCCACCCGGCCCCGAGGTGAACCCGCCCGCCGGCGTCACCAGCCCTGCCGGCGCTCACGGCCGGACCGGCGTCCCGGCCGCCACGGGTGCGGGGGGACCAGGCCGGGCCGGCGGCCTGCTGCTGGCGGACAGCGGGCTGGCGGCGCTCACGGCCGGTAGCTGGCATCTGCTCGCGGACGTCGGCCTGCCCTGCCCCGACGACCTGCCGGCGCACGCGCACGCGGACACCCTCGGCTTCCTGCTGTGGCTGGACGGCCGCCCGCTGCTCGTCGACGTGGGCACCTCGACCTACGCACCCGGGCAGCGCCGGGACGCCGAGCGCGGCTCCGCCGCCCACAACACCGTCACCGTCGACGGCGCCGACTCGACCGAGGTCTGGGGAGCGTTCCGCGCCGGCCGCCGCGCCCGCCCCACCCTGGTCACCATGCGCCACCGCGATGAGGTGGCGACTCTGACCGCAGGGCATGACGGCTACCGCCACCTGCCCGGCCGGCCCATCCACTGGCGCACCTGGCGGCTCGACGCGGACGGCCTCACCGTCTCCGACCGGATCAGCGGCGGCGGACGACACCGGCTTGCCGTGCTGTTCCACTTCGCGCCCGGGGTGACGCTGGCCGCCGCCCGCCGGCCCGGTCCCGGCGGCCCACCGGAGCCCGCCGCCCTCGACGTCACCACCCCCACCGGGAGATGCCTGCTGCTGCGCGCCGGCGGACCCGGCCGGTGGCACGTGCGCACGACCCGGCGAGCAACCGGCTGGGAACGGACGGTGGCCGCCCCCACCGCCGAGTTCCGGTTGGACGCCGAGCTGCCCGTCGAACTGCACGCGACGCTGACCGCCCGCGCCCCGAGTCACTCCTCCGACCGGCCCCCCGGCCCCAGCCGCGCCGCCAGTCCCCTCGACGCCCCGCGTCTGCCCGCCGCCCCACCTCCGCTCGACGCCTCGCATCCCCTCGACGCCCCGCGTCGCGCCGACGCTGACCCGTCGCGCTGAGCGCCGCCGCGAGGGCGGGTTGAAGTACCTGCGGCCGAGCCTCGCCCGCGTCGATCCGATGCTCACCGGTCTCGCCGCCGAGGTGATCTGACCCGGCCACATCGTCTGGGACCTCGGCGCGAACCTGGGCCTGTGCACGTTCACCGCGGCGCGGGCGGTCGCGGGCAGTGATGGCGGTCAACGCGAGCCCGACGACCGCGACTGGCGACGGCGTGTCCGTAGCGGGGGTGGCTCAGGTGGGGTCGCGGGTGAGGGCGGCGACGACGCCGTGGCGATGCAGGACACGGAAGCCGAGCCCGCAGGCGGCGGCAAGCAGCTCGTCGGTGGTGACGCGGCGGCCAGCGAAGACCGTGTCGTGCAGCTCGATCACGGCGAGACGGCAGCCGTCGAGCGCACCGGGATCACCCAGCAGGAACGACGCCTCGGCCCCCTCGATGTCGCTGATGAGGTCGAAGGCGTCGATCCGACGGTCGGCCAGCAGGTGGCGAAGCGTCACCCCCGGCACGGCCACGGCGCCCGGACCGGCGGCGTTGTCGCTGGCGGTGGTGGGGGCGCTGGCGGTGGTGGGGGCGGTGGTGGGGGCGGCGGGAGTCGTGTCGCGCAGCCGCGAGCCGAGGGTGGTGGCGGCGATGTCGAACAGCACCGGGCCGGGCCGTTCACTGATCGCCAATGCGGCGACGTCGAGCGTGAGGTGGGCGGTGTGTGGCTCCAGCCGTCGCCGCAGGCCGGCGGCGAGGTCGGGGTTGGCCTCGACGCAGACAAGACGGGAGCCGGGAGCCAGCCGGCTGGCGATGTGCGCGCCGGTGACGCCGAGGCTCGCGCCGAGTTCGACGACTGTCCCCGCCGGGCCCACGTAACGGTGGATCATCCTGATCTCGGCGGTTTCGTAGAGCCGCCAGAACAATGCCGCCCGCTGCCGCGGAGTGAACACCGGATCGGTGACGTCGAAGCGGACGCCGTGGTTGCGGATCCGGTTACGGGTGGCGGCGCCCACGACCGCCCCCGCGGCCGGGCTCGTCAGCAGCCCAGCCGTCGAGATCTTGGCCCGCAGGAGCAGCCCCGCGCGGCTGGGCCGGTCGGCCGCGCCGGTCCGGTCGGCGGGACCCGGGCGCCCGCGGCGTGGGACGGTCACAGCAGCACGCTCAGCAGGGTGTCGAGCCGCTGCTGGTAGGTGTGGTCGCGGTGGCTGCGGGCGCGGGCGGCGTCGCCCAGCGCCCGAACGCCGGCCCGGTCGGCGGCGCAGCGTTTCAGGTGCGCCATCAGCTCGGCGAAGTCGGTGAAGCCGAGGATCTCCCGCTCCTCGGTGAACAGCTCGGGCAGCGCCGCGCGCCGCTCGCAGACGACTGTCGCGCCGCAGGCGGTCGCCTCGAACAGGCGGCAGTTCACGCTTTCCATCTCGGCCGGGTGCAGCGCGTTGATCACGGCGAGGGCACCGCGGAAGACGGCGGCCTTCGCGGTTCCGGTGACGAAGCGGCCGGTGTGGCAGGCCAGCACCCGCGGGTCGCGCAACCAGCGCGGCGGCGGCGGACCGTACAGCCGCACGGCGATCCCGGCGTCGAGGAGCTGGTGGACGAGCCGGACCCGCACTCCGTAGGTGTTGCCGACGAACACCGCGTGCGCCTCGTCGTCCACCGCCGAGGGCGGCCGGTGGCGCGCCGGATTGCAGGCCTCGGGCAGGTACCAGGCGGGCAGGTCGAGCACGTCCGACAACCGGCGGGTCAGCAGCGGGTCGCTGAGGAACAGCGCGTCGTAGTCCCCCATCAGGAGGTACTGGCGCCCCAGGTTCACCACCGCGTCCGGGAACCACAGGCCCACGCGGACCCCCCGCCGGCGCAACGTCCGCACCGTCGAGGGCAGCAGCCGGGCGTCCGCCGAGAGCACCACGTCGAGGTTCTCCCGCTCAACCCGGTCGATCAGACGTCGCTGGTGGAGGTGGTCCGGCCGGTCCGACACGGTGCGCGCCGCCAGCGCCGCGCCGGCCAACCAGCGGCCCCGCGGCAGCGGCACCGCCGGACCCAGCGCCACGGCGTGCACCCCCAGATCGGGCAGGCAGTCGACGATGTTGTCGGCGAAGTCGTCGAGCCCCACCGGGCCGACAACCCCGACCCGCAGCGCGCCCGCGGACGGTGTACCCGCGGACGGTGTACCCGCGGACCGCGCATCCATCGATGACGCCGCGTCGCGTCCAACGTGTTCGGTCACCTTCATCTCACCTTCCGCCACCGAGCGGCATCGGTCGGCGCATGCCCGCCGCCCGTGCCACGAGCAGCCCATATGCCCGCGCCGGTACCGTGCGGGCCGACACGTCGACCGCACGCAGCACCGCACGGAACAGCAGCAGGAACGACGCCGTGTAGGCGACGGACGACGCGATCGCCGCACCCTCGATCCCGAGGACCGGCACCAGCACCGCGAGACCCACGACGGTGAGCACGCTGCCCACCCCCTCGCAGCGCGCAACGGTGAGCGCCCGGTCGAGGCCGCGCAGCACGTCGTCGGTGACCCGGTTGCAGCCGAGCAGGGCCGCGCCGGGCGCGAGCAGCCACAGCAGGTGGACGCTCGGCGCGTACCGCGCGCCGAGGACCAGCGGGACGACCAGCGGGGCCAGCGCACTCATCGCCCCGATGACGACGATCCCGCAGGCCAGGCTCGCCCCGACGGCAATCATCGCGGTCCGCCGGGAACTGGTGGGCGTCCGATCCGCGTCGGCTGCGCCGCCCTGGCGGGCCAGCCGAGGCATGGCGACGTTGCCGAAGGCGACGCAGATCGGCTGGCTGACCAGGCTCATCGACACCGCGACGGCGTAGTAGCCGACCTTCGCGGGTTCGACGAGCAGGGCGAGGAGGAGGATGTCGAGCTTGGTGCTGAGCAGGTAGGGCAACGTCGAGAGGAACACCCCGGCGCCGTAGCGCAGTAGTCGGTGGGCCTCCCGCCGGCGGATCCGGCCGCGATCGGGGACGTCGAGACGCCACAGCAGTGCGGCGAGCGCCGCCTGGACGGTGATCGACACGAGCAGGCACGCCACCGTGGCGCCGAGGGTGAGCCCGACCGTCGCTGCCAGCACCCCGATGCCGGCGAGGTGGAGCAGTGGCTGGACGGCCCGGGTCAGGTTCCACATCGCCAACCGGGTCGCCTGCAGCGCGAAGACCCAGCAGGCCGAGACAAAGATGATCGGCTGGGCCGCGAAGACGACACGGAAGGCCGTGGCCGCCGCATGATCGTGCGGCAGGACCAGCGACGCGGCGAAGAACCCGCTGACACCCACGACCGCACCGAGAGCCAGCAGCAGCGCCCCGCCGGTACGCACGACGTCGGGGGCCCGCCGCGGGTCGCGGGCGACGAAGAAGCAGATCGCCGCGGTCAGTCCGCATTCGCCCACCGCCGCCGCGGCCAACGCATAGGACGTCACCACCGCGTAGGCTCCGCGGCCGGCCGGTCCGAGCAGTCGGGCCAGCAGGACGCTCATCCCCGCCCCGACGACGGTGACGGTGAGACTCGTCGCGGCGCTGGCCCGCACCCCGGCGAGGTATCCACGGTCACGCTCCACGGACCGGTGCCGTCCCGCCAGAGCCCCTGCCTGCCTGTCCGGGCGGCGTGCCGTCACGGGTTCACGTCGTCTGGTTGCGGGGGAACGGCGTGCGGTGCAGAGCCGCGACGACCGGGTCGAAGCGGGCCCAGCCGGGATGCAGCGCGAGCACGTTCGCGGTGAACTCCCCCTCGTCGGCGAGCCCTCGGCGGGTCAGGTTGAACAGGCGGTAGCCGGCCCTGGCGAGGACGTCGATCAGCTTGCCCCGCGCCTGGTCACCCCGGCGGGTCAGATGACTCGGCAGCATCTCCAGCAGCACCGCGGGGCGGTGTGCGCGCAGCAGCTCGGTGGCGCCGAGGAGCACGTCGAGCTCGAACCCCTCCACGTCGATCTTGATCAGGTCGGGACGACGATGGCGGGCGGCATGCCGGTCGAGCGTCGTCGCCGGCACCGTCAGCACGGCCGCGTCTGCCGGGGAGACCACGCTGCCCGGGGGGACCTGGTGGGTCAGTCCCGAAGCACCGGGATGCAGGCGCAGCCTGACGGTCCCGGCGGTGGAGCCCACTGCCGCGGCGGTCGGGCGAACCTGGGTCAGCCCGTTGCGGGCGGCCAGGGCGGTGAGAACCGCGCGTGGCTCGGGCACCGGTTCGAAGGCGTGCACCTGACCGGTCGGCCCGACCGCGCCCGCCGCCCACAGCGTGTAGACGCCGATGTTGGCGCCGACGTCGTAGCAGCAGTCACCCGGACGCAGAACGGTGTCGAAGACGCCGGCCAGCGCCGGCGGTCGGTAGCACAGCTCGACCAGGTCGCGGACGGACCCGTCGCGGCAGTCCGGCAGCTCGAAGACCATTCCGTTGGTCAGTCGGCCGCGCAACGGTCCGGTGAAGCGGGGGGTGCCACGCACCCAGCCGGTGACCCGGTCGCGCCCGCGGATGTCCGGCAGCGCCGCGGCCAGCCGCCCGGCCGCGCGCCAGCGCAGCGGGGCGCGCGGCGCCCCGGTCGCGCACGGACCGGTGGTTGCGGCAGTCCCGGAGACAACAGAGGTCACTCACTCTTTGTATCAGATCGATTACCAAGAGTGTGGCAACCTGTCGCCGCCCGGTCGGAAACCCCCGCTCAGCCGCCACCCGCCCGGGAACGCGGCGCCCCGCTCTGCCGGGGTACAAGCGCCGCCGGCGGCCCGGCCGCCCGGTTGCGGAACCAGTCGACGGTCCGGCTCAGCCCGTCCACCAGGTCCACCCTGGGTCGCCAGTCGAGCGCCTCCCCGGCCAGGGTGACGTCCGGCCGACGCACACTGGGATCGTCCTGGGGCCGCGGGACGAACACGATCGACACCTCCTCGCCGCACAGCCGCACCACCAGCCGGGCGAGTTCCAGCATCGACAGCTCGCTCGGGTTGCCGAGGTTCAGCGGCCCCGGATGCTCGGCGTCGAGCATCCGGACCAGACCGTCCACGAGGTCGTCGACGTAGCACAACGAGCGGGTCTGCGAGCCGTCGCCGGCCACGGTCACCGGCTGGCCGCGCAGGGCCTGGGTGATGAAGGTCGGCACCGCCCGGCCGTCATCCGCACGCATCCGGGGGCCGTACGTGTTGAAGATCCGCACGATGCCGGTGCGAGTGCCGTGGGTGGCGCGGTGCGCGGTGGTCAGTGCCTCGGCGAAGCGCTTGGCCTCGTCGTACATGCTGCGCGGGCCGACCGGGTTGACGTGACCCCAGTACCCCTCGGGCTGCGGGTGCACCTGCGGGTCGCCATACACCTCGGAGGTGGACGCCAGCACGAACCGGGCCCCCTTGCGCCGCGCGAGCTCCAGCAGCCGGCGGGTGCCCCAGGCGCCCACCGCGAGCGTCTCCAGCGGCAGCGCCCGGTAGTCCACCGGCGAGGCCGGGGAGGCCAGATGCACCACCGCGTCGACCGGCCCGGCGACGTCGACGGACCCGGTGACGTCGCGGCGCAGCATCCGGAAGGCGTCCAGCGCCCGCAGCGGGTCGATGTTCTCCGGCCGGCCGGTGAGGAAGTTGTCGACGCAGATCACCTCGGCCCCGCCGGCCAGGAGTCGCTCGCAGAGATGACTACCGAGGAAGCCCGCTCCCCCGGCGACGACGACACGCATGGACATCACAGCTTCCCCAGCTTCTCTGGCGGAGCCGACCTCGGCGCACCCGGCCGGGCGATCGGGCCGGGTCAGGCCGCTCACGAAGAGTATGACTCATAGCACAGCATGTCACGGTCGACTTGGATGACCCGCCGATCCCGGCCGCGATGACCGCCCGTTCGGACCGGACGAGGGACCGGTTCCACAACACATATCTACAGTGTGTTGATTAACGAACACGCATCGTGAAGACTGGCGCTCCCGGCAGCCCGACAGCCGACAGCCCGACAGCCCGACAGCCGGCCGGCCGCTCGGAGCGGCGGCCCCGAGGAGGCGCAGCATGCCCATGACGTCCACCTCCCGGCCGACGGCCGTCACCGCCGTCGTGCCCCATCCGATCCAGCACTTCGCGCCGCTGTACCGGGCCGTCGGCGAGGGACCGGTGGACCTGCGGGTGCTGTTCCTGTCCCGCGCCGGCCTCGACCGCTACTTCGACCGGGGCTTCGGAGCCGAGGTGCGCTGGCGGCCGGACATCACCGCGGGTTACCGGCACGAGTTCGTCGCCGACCTGCCGCTGCGACCGGAGTGGCGCCAGCCGGTGGCCAGCACCCGGGCAGCGGGCCGGGTATGGACGGCGCTCGACCGGCTGCGGCCCGACTGCGTGCTGGTCCACGGCTACCGCCACGTCGGCTCGCTCGCGGCCCTCGCCTGGGCCCGCCGGCGCGGCGTCGGCGCCCTGATGATGGGCGACAGCGAGCTGCTCGGCCACCGCGCGGCCCGCGTGCGCGCCGCCAAGCGGCTCGCCCTGCCGCCGCTGCTCGGCCGGGTGGACGCGTTCCTCACCGTCGGCGACAACAACGAGGACTATCTCGCCCACTACGGCGTCCCGCGGGAGCGGATGTTCCGTACGCCCTACCCCACCGAGCAGGCCGCACTACACAAGGCGGTGACCGATCGGGCCACCCACCGCGCCGCCGTCCGCGCCGAACTCGGGATCGCCCCGGACGCGGTGGTCGCCCTGTGCGTCGGCAAGATGATCTCCCGGAAACGCCCGCTGGACATCGCCGACGCCCTGCGGATCGTCGCCCGCGCCCCACGCAGGCCCGACACCCGGGAGCTCGTCGTGATCATGGCGGGCGACGGGGTGCTGCGGCCCGCCCTCGACGCGGCGGCTGCCGGCCTCGACGGCGCGCTGCGCGTGGTGGGCTTCGCCGACCAGGAACGACTGCCCCGCCTGTACGCCGCCAGCGACCTGTACCTGCATCCGGCACAGCGTGATCCGCATCCGCTGGCCGTGAAGGACGCGGTGCTGTGCGGCCTGCCGGTGGTGGTCAGCGACCGGGTCGGGTCGATCGGCCCGACCGACGACGTGCGCCCCGGCCGCAACGCCCGGATCCACCCCGTCGGCGATGTCGGCGCGCTCGCCGGCATCCTCGACGAGCTGCGCCGCCGGCCCGACCTGCTTGCCGCGATGGCGTTGGAGTCGGAGAAGGCGGTGCCGGACATCGACCTCGACGCCTCGATCGATGGGTTCCACCGGGCGGTCGCCACCGTGCGCCGCTCGGCGCGGCCGCGGTGACCCGTCCCGACCGCACCGTCCCGACCGATCTCGCGGGCCGCCCGCACCCCGCGATCCCCGCGCTTCGCGCCCCGCACCACCACCGCCCCCGTCACCGACCTCACCGGCGATCCATCCCCATCCAGGAGCGACGATGACCACGACGCCGACCGTCACCCGCGACGACCTGCCCGACACCACGTCGCGGTACCTCGATCTCCTCCGGTCCACCCTGACCTGCTCCCTGTGGGACGGCGGGGACGGCAGCGTGTGGGAGGCGCGCGGCGGCGCCCGGCGCATCCTGGCCCTGGCCGCCGAGCGTCAGGGAGTGGAGATCGTGAAGAGATCCTCACCCGATGCCCGCGGCGACGGGCGGGACTGGCCGAGACTCGCGCACACGATGACCGGCGACGAGCGCATGCGCAACCTTCAGGAGTGCACCGAGCAGGTGATCCGCGACGGCGTCCCCGGCGACCTCATCGAGACCGGGGTGTGGCGGGGCGGGGCCTGCATCCTGATGCGCGGGGTGCTGGCGGCCTACGGGGTCGACGACCGCACGGTCTGGGTCGCCGACTCGTTCGCCGGGTTGCCGGTGCCCGACCCGCGCTACGCGGCCGACACCGGCGACCGCCACCACGAGCACTCCGCCCTCGCCGTCTCCATCGACCAGGTACGGGAGAACTTCCGCCGCTACGGCCTGCTCGACGACCAGGTCCGCTTCCTGCCGGGATGGTTCCGCGACACGCTGCCCGGCGCGCCGATCGAACGCCTGGCGGTGCTGCGCCTGGACGGTGACATGTACGAGAGCACCATCGACGCGCTCGGCGCGCTGTATCCGAAGCTGTCCCCCGGCGGCTACTGCATCATCGACGACTACGGGGCGGTTCCCGGTTGCCGGGCGGCCGTGGAGGACTACCGGGCCGCCCACGGCGTGTCCGAGCCGATCATCCAGGTCGACTGGACGGGCGTGTACTGGCGCCGGGGCAACGCGCCCCGTCCGGCATGAGCACCACCGGCTGGCCCCGCCCCGCCACCCGGCCGATCGGACCCGGTGAGGCTGGCGGAGCGGNTGGGGCGGGCGAGCAGCGTCGGCCATGGACGGTGCTGATGGTCTGCACTGGCAATCTCTGCCGCTCGCCGCTGGCCGAGCACCTCGCCGCAGTCCGGTTCCGCGCGACGCCCGGCGCGGCGCCCGTGTTCCACAGCGCCGGGGTGTGCGCGGAGCCGGCCGCGCCGATGCACCCCCATGCCGCGGCGCTGCTGCGCGCGCGGGATGTGGACCCCGGGGCGTTCCGCGCCCGGCCGCTGACCGCGGAGCTGATCGGCGCCAGTGACCTGGTCCTGTGCGCGACCCGGCGGCACCGCTCGGCGGTGGTCGCCCTCGCGCCGCGCGCCCTGCGCCGGACCTTCACCGTGCGCGAGTTCGGCCGGTTGACCTCCGGGGTGCGCCCCGCGGACCTCCCACCGGGTGAGCCGCGGCTGGCCGGGGAGTACCTGACCGCGGCCGCCTGGCGGGTCCGTGCCTCGGGCCGCATCGTGCCGGCGTCGATCGACGACCTGGCCGATCCGCTCGAGGGCGGTCGGGACGAGTTCGAGACCTGCGCCCGGATGATCGACGAGGCGCTGTCGGGTCCACTGGCGTTGCTCGCTGGCGCCTGCCACGCCCAGCCGGNCGGATGGGCGACGGCGACGGCGACGGGATGAGGGTTCTCATCGCGCAGCGCTGGGCCGACGGCTTCCTCGACGAGACCCCGACGGCCGGGCAGGCACGCATCCGCCCGTCCGTCTGGATCACCCTGGTCCCGGTGGACGACCAGTTCTTCGTGCGGTCGGGCGGCTCCCGGGCGTTGGCCGCCTACACCCGCGAGTTCGGGGCTCGGGCGGTGGCCCGCAAGACCGCCAGCCGGCTGCGGGAACGCGACCGCAACCGGCGGTACGTGGGGGTCGGGCTGGGCACGGTCGAACCGGGCCCGTCCCCGGCGGGCGAGCCCCCGGCGGAGGAGCCCTCGGCGGGCGTCCCGGCGGCCGGCTCGCCCGTGGCCTTCGTCGCGCCCTGTCACCCGGCGTGCATGGAGCGAGTCGTCCTGCACCGCGACCTGATCCGCCCGGTCCACCCGGCAGGCGTCCCCCGGCCGGCCGGGCCCGGTGCCCGGCCGGGCCGGGCCACGATCGTCCACCGGGCCCGACCGGCGAGCCCGCCGCCGGCGGTCGACGACGCGCTGGTCGGCTGGTCGCCGATGGCGGGGATCGCGCTGGACCCGGCGGCCGTCGACCGACTCGTGGCGTGGCTCGCGGTCGAGTGGCGCGGGGCCAGGCCGGACGACCGGCTGCTCACCGGCGCCAGCCCGATCGCGTCCAGCACGCGGCGGCGCCCGGCGCCCGGTGCCGGCCGGCCCACCGCGGCCCTGTTCGGGCTCGGCCACTACGCCAAGACCCAGATCGTCCCGCACATCGGCGAGCACCTCGACCTCATCCGGGTGCACGAGCTCGATCCCGTGCAGATCGGCGTCCGGCGCACCGACCGGTGGTCGTGGGACACCTCGCCGCTGCCGGCCGACGACGACCAGGCGGACGTCCTGCTGATCGCCGGCTACCACCACACCCACGCACCGCTGGCCCGCGCGGCGCTGCGCCGCGGCTCGGCGGCCGTCGTCGAGAAACCCGTGGTCACCACCGAGGAGGACCTCGAGGAGCTGGCGAAGCTCATCGACGGCGGCGGGCGCCTGTTCACCTGCTTCCAGCGCCGCCACTCGCCGATCAACGCCTGGCTACGTGAGGATCTCCGCCTCGGCGAGGCCCGCGAGCCGATGGTCTACAGCGCGGTGGTGTACGAGGAGCCGCTGCCCGCTCGGCACTGGTACCGCTGGCCGGCCTCGCGCACCCGGCTGGTGAGCAACGGCTGCCACTGGATCGACCACTTCCTGTGGCTCAACGACTTCGCGCCGGTGCGCCGTGCCACGGTCACCTCCGCCCGCACAGGCACCTTCACCGTGTACGTCGAGCTCGTGAACGACGCGATCCTCGCACTCGTGCTGACCAGCGCCGGCGGCAGCCGCTACGGCCTGCGCGAGCACACCGAGCTGCGCGCCAACGGGGTGACGGCGACCATCGTCGACGGCGCCCGCTACACCGCCGAGGCCGGCTCCCGGATCCTGCGCCGTCGCCGGGTCAACCGGCTCGACAGCTACCCGGCGATGTATCGCGGGATCTGCGAGCGGCTCGTCGCGGGGGCGCCGGGCGACGACGCGCGGGAGATCAGGGCGGTCGCCGAGCTGACGCTGCGGCTGGACGCGGCGGCGACCCGGCAGGGGTCGGGTTCCTGAACTCAGGAGGCCGCGAGGTCGGTCTGCATCCGGTAGCCGGTCGCCCGCCAGGCCGTGGCGGGCGCCGGGGTGCCGCGCAGGCCGGCCGGCCACTGGCCCGGCCGCGGCGTGCCCGCGCCGGCCGACGGCGGTGCCGACAGCGCCGGGATGGCCACAGCGGCACCCCCCGGCACCCTGCCGGCGCCGACCAGGGCGGCGCCCGCCGACGTCCCGGCGTCGGCGGGGACGGCGAGCCGGGCGGCCCACTCACGCAGCCACCCGACGACCCGGTCGCCCGTCATCGGCCCGGCGACGAAGAAGCCCTGCACCTCGTCGCACTGCCAGTCGGCCAGTGCCTGCCAGGACCGTTGGGTCTCCACCCCCTCGGCGACGATGCGCAGCCGCAGCGCATGGGCGAGCGAGACCGTNGAGCGCACGATCTCGACCGCCGCGGGGTCACGGTCGAGATCACGCAGGAACGTACGGTCCAGCTTCACCTCGTCCGCCGGCAGTTCGCGCAGGTAGGTCAGCGAGCAGAAGCCGGTGCCGTAGTCGTCCAGGCTGACCCGCACGCCCAGGCTGCGCAGACCCGCCAGCGTGCGGCGGGCCGCCTCCCGGGCCTCGATGAGGCTGTCCTCGGTGACCTCGACGACCAGCGCCGACGGCGGGAGCCGGTGGCGGCCGAGCGCCGCGCGGACCACGCCGACGAAGGCGCGGTCGACGATGACCGACGCCGGCACGTTGACCGAGACCGTCAGCGGTGCCCCCCCGGCGTGCCAGCCCGCGCAGGCGGCCAGCGCCTGGTCGAGGACGTGCATGGTGAGTTTCGGCATCAGCCCCGCCCGGTCGAGCTCGGCAAGGAACACGTCGGGCGGCCGCACCCCGTCGACCGGATGGCGCCAGCGCACGAGCGCCTCGACCCCGCTGATCCGGCCGCTGCGCAGGTCGGCCTTCGGCTGGTAGCTCAGTTCGAGCTGGCCGCGGTCCAGCGCCTGGCGAACCTCGGCCCGCAGCAGCAGGCGCGCCCGGTTGATCGGGGGATGCGCCCGGATGTAGACCGCCTGCCCGCACCGGGACCGCTTCGCGGCGTGCATCGCCTCCTCGGCGTGGCGGAACAGCTCCAGCGCCGTCCGGCCATGCTCGGGGGAGCAGGCGATCCCGATGCTCGCGTCGGGCCGGACCGGGGTGCCGGCGAGCAGGACCGGCAGTTCGAGCGCCTCCCGCAGGACGGCCGCGAGCCGCTCGGCGCTCTCGACCCCGCCGCCGCGCAGCAGCACCGCGAAGGCGTCGCCGTCGACCCGCGCGAGCGGGGTCGAGCCGGGCAGGGCAGCGAGCAGCCGCCGGCCCACGGTGACGATCAGCCGGTCGCCCTGCTCGTGGCCGAGGGCACCGTTGACGTCGCGCATCCGGTCGAGGTCGAGGAGCAGGACCGCGACCGGCGTCACGGCGCGCGCCCGGTGGCCGCCGCCCAGGCTGCGGCCGACCGCGTCGAGGAAGTGCCGGCGGTCGGCGAGCCCGGTCAGCTCGTCTCCGGCCCAGCGCCGCCGCCCCCGCCAGTAGCCCCCTCCGGTGCCGCCGCGGGCGCGTCCCCTGCCGGACCGCACCGCGGGGACGAGGACCGCGGGGACGAGGACTGCGGCGAACGCGGCGAGGGAGATCGCGGCCGCGCCGACGCGACCCCCGGCGCCGGATAAGGCCGGCGGGCGCACGAATCCGACCACGAGCGCCAGCACGATCAGCACGGCGAGGACGGCCACCGCCGGGCGGGCGACGCCGCGGCCGCCCCGGCCGGGCGGGCGGCGTGACGATCCGCGACCGCCCGGTCTCCACGCCACGCCGCCGAGGCGGAGCACCGAACCACGCCGTATCCGATCCGGCCATTTCATTGAATTCCCCCGAAGCCGATCCCGCAATGCCCTTGCGCCGCTCTCCGGACCGGCTGTGGCTGACCCACTCGCCGCCACCTCCACCGGCCCATCCGGCCCCACGCCCACGCCGATCTCCGCGCTATCCGAGCGTAACGCCGCCCAGTTCGCAGGGTATCCGATGCCCGACTTTCCGGTGGCATCGGCTCAGCCGTCCGGTGCCCCCGGCCCGCTCCCGCGACCATCGGGTCCTAATGCCCGGGAAGGCGTTGCCGAATTCCACTCCGTTACCCGATGGGACCAGGCCGTCGCCATTTCGACTAATCCGCTGGTCCGGCGACGGACGAGCGGGGGCCGGCGGCCCGCCGCCGTCGAGTCGACGCCCATCAGTCACCCAGTGTGACTCGACCGTTCGGCAACACCGTCTCCACCGCAGGGAAGACCACGAACATCAGCAAGGCCACGATGACAAGCACCGCAATGACTGCCAGGGTCAACCGGAGCCGGGGCGGACCGGGCAGGTGACGGTAGAACCACGCGTACATCGCTCACTCTCCCCTGAGCGCCGGGGGCACCCCGGCGGACTTCACGGTGGTGTCGACCAGCTCGCCGTACACGATCAGTCGATGGCTCGCCGAGAACTTCGGATGACAGGTGGTCAGGGTGATCAGGTCCTTGGCTGGCGCCACTCCCGGTCGCTTGGGGACCGGATAGGTGACATCCACCCGGTTCGGCGTCACGACCTCGGAGCCGGTGACCCGGTAGGTGTAGTAACGGTCCCGGACCTCGACGACAAGGGGATCGCCAACCTTCAATTCATCGAGACGACTAAACGGTTTTCCATACGTCGTCCGATGCCCCGAAACGACGAAGTTGCCGAGCTGACCGGGCATGGCCGTACCCGGAATATGGCCTGGTCCGCGCCGCAGGTCGGCGGCGGCGACCCCCTCCACGACGACCGGAGAATAGTCCCGACCGAATCGCGGCACCCGCAGGATCGCCAGACCGTCGCCGAGATCGACCGGCGGCGGCGGAGCCGGCCGCACCCGATCGCCGGCGGGCGCCCGCGGTGCCGGTGGCCGTCGCCAGGCCTGGTCGAGCTGGTGGTGCAGGCGATCCTGGGTCCGCCCGGCGAACAGGTCGGTGACCCACAGCTGGTAGGCGAGGAACAACGCGACGACGATCCCGGCAGTGATCAGTAGCTCGCCGAACCCACGGGCCAGCCGGCCGGCGAGCATCCGCCGCCACCCGGCGGCGGGAGCGCTCTCGCCGCCGGACGCCGGGTCCTCGACGAGCACCGTGGGCGCGTCGGCCGCCGGAACGGCCGGCCGACCGGGTCCGGGTATCCCGCCCGTCGCCGGACCGCTCGACGCGGTTCCCTGCTCGTCTTCGGCCGCCGGGACCGAGGATGCTCCAGCCACGCCATCACCCTAAGGCATCGTTCAACTACTTCTAGCAATCTATTCGGGAGATCGATCGGGCGCCACACCTCCGCCGCAGCGGGCCTACACCTCCACCTTGCATTACACCGTGACACGATTATGCTACTCTCTGCATCCAGTCGGTGGCATCGTCGCGCGGCCGCCAGGACTCACGCTCCGCTCGACCGAGGCAGGGGGCCCGATGAAGACCGTGGCGGTCATCGTCCACTGGGGCCCGCACCAGCCCACGGTCGAACTCGCGGAACGCCTGGACGCAAGCCCGTCGATCGCCCAGGTCACCATCGTGGCCAACGACGGTTCGACCCGGCCGGCGGAGCTGGCGACCTCCGTGGCGTGGATCCTGCCGCCGCGCAACCTCGGCTTCGGCGGCGGTTTCCAGCTCGCCGTCCGGGACTATCCGGCGGCGGGCGCCTACCTGCTGGTCAACAACGACATCCGGATCGACGAGGCGACGATCCGGGCGTGTCTGGACCTGCTGACCGGCACCAACATCGGGGTCGTCGCCCCCACCCTCATCAACGGGGACGGCCTGCAGTCCGGCTCGGCGCGGCTGAGTCCGGTCCTCGTCGCACCACGGGCCCGGCGCCCCCCCGACGACCGGCCCTGCGAGGCGGACTGGGTCACCGGCGCGGTGATGTTCATCAAGGCCGAATGCCTGCGACGGGTCCCGTTCGACGGCCGGTACTTCCTCGGCTTCGAGGACGTCGACTTCTGCTACCGGGTCCGGGAGGCCGGGTGGAGCGTCGTGCTCAGCCCGCACCGGGCCTGGCATACCGGCAGCACCATGATCCCCCACCGCGGCAACGCCTACTACATCGTGCGCAACCGGCTGTGGTTCACCCGCATCCGCGGCTGGCGGCTGCGCACGACGCTGGTCGCCGCCGTCACCGCGGCCGTTGTCCTACCCCGCAGTGTGGTGCTGGACGTGGCGCGCGGGCGGGGACTCGAGACGACAGCGCTGGTCCGCCACGGCCTGATCGACGGCCTCGGCCCCCTGCCGCCCCCCGGCGACCCGAGGGCCGACGAGCCGCGCGTGGCCCACTGGACGGCACGGCGATAGCCCCGGACCGTACGTCCCCCGCGCCACCCGACCGTCGCGCACCCCGGACGGTCGGCCCCGCTGCGCCGACCGACTGCAGGTCGCCGGTGGCAGACGTGGCTTGCCGGTCCCGCTCTCACGGCCGCCGGGACGGTGTCCGTGGGCCGGCCCCGGCCTCGGCGCCGACCCGCCCGATGACCGCCGGCGGCCGGGACGACCCCGGACTCTGCGCCGGCACGACCACGGGTGCGCTTTCGGGCGTGCCGAGCTCGACGCCGGCGGCGGGAGCGGGGGCGGGGGTGGCGAGGAACAGTGCCTGCCACGCGAACATGTTCGGCCACCGGGCGAGAACACGGTGGTCGGCACCGCGCGTCAGCCCGCGCGGCAGCACCTCGCGGCTGCGCCACCACGGCAGGCCGCCGGTCGTCGCGTGGGCGACGAGGCGCAAGCCGTTGTCCGCCAGCAGACGCCGCGCCGAGTCCACCGTGTAGAAGCGCAGGTGGGTGGCGTCCATGAGCCCGGTTTCGGTGTACTCGAAGCGCCCGAGCAGAAACTGCGCGCGCTGCCNNNNGTGCNGCACNNNNGGCAGCGCCACCAGGATGCGCCCGGCCGGATCGACGACCCGGCGGGCCTCGGCCAGCAGCGGCGCGGGCTCGGCCAGGTGTTCCAGGATGTGGGAGAGCAGGACGAGCTGGTAGCTGCCGTCCGGCGCGAAGGACAGCCCGTCGTTGAGATCGGCAAGTTCAACCTGTTCGCACTCCACGCCCGCGGCCGCCCGCTCCGAGGGGTCGATCGTCACACCGGTGACGCGCCAGCCCCGGGCCCGCAGCAGCCGGGCGTTGTCCCCCGCCCCGCAGCCGCAGTCGAGCGCCCGCCCCGGTCGGATGTCGATCAGATCGAGCAGGTCGGAATTGCCGCCATTGCGATACCGCAGATCGAGTTCCATGTACGACTCCCTTCGCGCCGGCACGGCACGCGTCCTCGACCTCAGAGACAAGGCCCGATGTTTACATAGAGTAATGCCATCGTGACGCATAATCGTCGACCTCGCGCCGGGACCACCGTCGGCCCCGTGTCGGCCGCAAAGGAGCCTCCGCTGGAATCGGGCATACGTGCGTCGGACCGGCCGCGAGCACCCTCCCCACGCCGGTCGCCGCGCGCCCGAGCGGGTCCCCCGACACCCTTCCCGCCTCGCGCGAAGGCCACTGCAAGTATGTGGATCAATCCCCAAGGTGCCGATGACACGGCACTCAACGCGGATCGAACACCTGGCGAGAGATTAGCATCACCTTCCGTGCCGCTTCCTCGCCGATTTCCTGCCCTCTCCCCCGCACCCGCACCCGCACCCGACCAGCCCACGCGCGTGCTGCTGCTGACCGTCTCGCGCGGGCTCGGCGGCGGCATCGAGCGTTACCTCACCACCGTCGAGGAGACGCTGCGGGCCGGCGGGGCGGACCTGCTACGGATCGACATGCTGGGACCGGGGGTCGAGCTGACCGCCGCCGCCCGCGCCCGTTTCACCCTGCGAGCGCTCGACCAGGCCCGGCGCTTCGGCCCCGCGGACAGCGTCGTCGCCGGCCATGCCAACCTCATCCCGGTCGCCGCCGCCGCCCTGCGGTTGACCCGGGCCCGTTTCGGCCCGGTCCTGTTCTACGGCACCGACATCTGGGGCATGCGCGCCACCGACCGGGCGATCCTGCGGGTCGACCCCCTGCTGCACCCGGTCACGATCAGTTCCTACAGCGCGGGGGCGCTGTCCACCGTGGGCCTTGCCCCCATCCTGCCGCCCGGCATCTCCCCGGCCTGGCGGGCGATGCTGCTCGCCGAGGCGAGCCGGCGACGGCCGCTACCTCCGGTCCCCACCATGCTCAGCGTGTTCCGGCTCGCGGACTGGGCGGGCAAGGGCGCTGCGGTGCTGATGGAGGCGGTACGCTCCGTCCGGCAGACCCTGGGCCCGGTCCGGCTGGTGCTGGCCGGCCAGGGCCCGGCTCCGGGCGCGCTGCACGAGCTGGTGTCCGCGGATCCCGACACCGAGCTGTACGAGTCTCCGACTGACGAGGACCTCGCCCGGTTCTACGCCACCGCCGACCTGTTCGCCCTGTGCACCCGCACCCGACCGCGCGGGCCGGCGGCCAGCGGCGAGGGCTACGGCATCGTGCTGTTGGAGNCCCAGCTCGCCGGGTGCGCCGTGGTCGGCCCGGCCTCCGGCGGCAGCCACGACGCCTACCAGGACGGTGTCACCGGCTCCACGCCCGTCGACGAGTCCGCCGAGGCCCTCGCCGACGTGCTGCGCGCCATGCTCGCCGACCGGGCGCGCCTCGCCCGCATCGGGCGGCGCGCCGCCGAATGGGCGGCGGCAGCCACCCGGCCGGACGACTACGTCCGGCTCGTGTTCACCGCCCTGACCGGGCGTCCCCCCGCCGACCTCGGCGGGGCCGAGCTTCCCCACCAGCCGGCGGACGCCCCGCACGGCAGGACCCGCGCCGGCGCACCCTCGCACTCGGGAGCATGACGAAGATCATGGCCGACTGCGCCGACACCCGCATCGGCGGCGCGAAACGCCTGCTGCACGAGTCCGATTTCTACCTGCGGGACCGCCGGCTGCCCGAGCTCCGGGTGATCGGGCGCGACCGCGTCCGCCGCGGCGGATCCAGGCCGCTCAGCAGACGCAGCTCGCTCAGCGGGTCGGGTCGGGTCGCTCAACGGGTCGGGTCGGTGTTCGCCGGCGCCGGACCGATGGGCTCCAGATCGAACGGCTCCAGATCGAACGGCTCGACGGGCGTCGCCTGGACCGGCACCGTGAGCCCGCGCGACGGCGTCGCCACGGACGCCGCGGCCACGTCAAGGCGCCGGGCGACCAGCAGATGCTGACCGGCGACGTCGTCGTCGACATCGACGAACGAGGCCACCGCCACGAGATCCAGCTCGCCGAATCCGGCCGCCGTCACGAGTCGGCGCACCTGGTCGGCGCTGCGGCCGAAGCAGTTCAGCGCGAACCGGCGCTTCAGCCGGCCCGCCAGCTCGCGCTCGGCGCGCCACTGCGCCTCGGTCTGCCAGCGGGGGTCGTCGACGACCACGTGCGCGAGCAGCCGGCCGCCGGGGCGCAGCGCGGCGTGCCAGCCACGCAGTGCGTGCGCGAACACCTCGTCGGTGAGGTGCTGCACGACCGCGACGGAGTAGACGACGTCGACGTCACGGCCACCGCGGATGAACTCGTCGACGGTGAGGTAGTCCAGGTTAGGGGCCGGGTTCAACACCCGCGCGCAGGCGAGCGCGCCACGGGAGACGTCGACCGCGGTCACCGAGTGGACCCGCGGCGCCACGGCCGCGGCCAGGTAGCCGGGGCCGCAGCCGACGTCGAGGACATCGTCGTCCGCATGCAGGTAACGGCCGAGCACCTCGTCGGCAAGCACCTGCCGGGTGTGCCGGATGCGCTCGGCCACCGCGTGACGGTCATGCTCGCCGGGCTGGAAGTAGTGCGGGCTCCAGGCCAGCAGGCGCAGCGCGACCGCCGGGCGCCGCCCAGCCGGAGTCACGGCCAGCAGCGCAGGCACCCATCGAGCGCCGAGGAAGTTCTGCGCACCGGCTGTCGCCACGGCGAATCCCGCCAGCGGGCGTAGCCGGCATGCGACGGCGGATCCCCTGGCAGCCATGCTCGCCATCCTCTCGGCCGGACAGACGGCACCGAGTGTGCCGCCGCGCACCGGGCCGACGAGCGTCGATGGACAGCAGCCACCGAGGATCAGGACACCGACACTAGCCAAGAGTAATATTGTCGCCACTCATGGTCAACGACCCGAGTGACCACTCAGGCGCTTCTACTCCAGGTAGTCGCGCAGCTTCTGCGAACGCGACGGGTGGNGAAGCTTCGACAGCGTCTTGGACTCGAT
Organism: Frankia sp. ACN1ag; assembly: GCF_001414035.1. Lineage (NCBI taxonomy): Bacteria > Bacillati > Actinomycetota > Actinomycetes > Frankiales > Frankiaceae > Frankia > Frankia sp. ACN1ag. The sequence goes on from NZ_LJPA01000025.1 coordinate 30,947, forward strand.
CTGCCGGATGCGCTCGCGGGTGACGCCGAACTCGCGCCCGACCTCCTCCAGCGTGCGGGGATGGCCGTCGGTGAGCCCGAAGCGGAGCTGGATGACCTTCTTCTCCCGGTCGGAGAGGGTGTGTAGGACCGAGTCGAGCTGCTCCTGCAGGAGAATGAAGCTCGCCGCGTCGACCGGGACGACGGCGTCGCAGTCCTCGATGAAGTCGCCGAGGTGGGAGTCCTCCTCCTCACCGATGGGCGTCTCCAGCGAGACCGGCTCCTGGGAGACCTTGAGAATCTCCCGGACCTTGTCCGGGGTGAGGTCCATCTCCTTGGCGATCTCCTCCGGGCTCGGCTCGCGGCCGAGGTCCTGAAGGAGCTGCCGCTGGATGCGGATCAGCTTGTTGATGGTCTCGACCATGTGTACCGGGATGCGGATCGTGCGCGCCTGGTCGGCGATGGCACGGGTGATCGCCTGCCGGATCCACCAGGTGGCGTAGGTCGAGAACTTGTAGCCCTTGGTGTAGTCGAACTTCTCGACCGCGCGGATCAGGCCGAGGTTGCCCTCCTGGATGAGGTCCAGGAACAGCATGCCGCGACCGACATAGCGCTTGGCGATCGAGACGACGAGGCGCAGGTTCGCCTCGACCAGCTTGCGCTTGGCGATCTGCCCGTCGCGCTCGATGGCCTCGAGATCCCGCCGCATCTGCGGGGAGGTCTTCTTCGTCGCCACCGCGAGCTTCTCGGAGGCGAACAGCCCGGCCTCGATCCGCTTGGCGAGGTCGACCTCCTCCTCGGCGGTGAGCAGCGGGACCTTGCCGATCTCCTTGAGGTACATGCGCACCGGGTCGGAGGTCGGCGCCTTGAGCGCGAGCTCCTCCTCCTCGCGGCGCCGGCGGGCGAGCAGATCGGCCTCGTCGGGGTTCTCNCCCCCCGCCTCGAGTACCTCGATGCCCTCGTCGTTGAGCACCTGCAGCACCGTCTCGGCCTGCTCCGGGGGCAGCTCCGCAGCCTGGATGGCGACCGTGACGTCCTCGGTGGTGAGGAAACCGATCTCCTTGCCCCGGGTGATGAGGTCCTTGACCTCGTCCACCTGGGCTTCGCGGGGTAGGACGGTAGGACTCATGGGCGGAATCTCGTCACTTCCTTCTCGGGATCGACCCAGGTTACGCGGCACCTACGCCCCGCTCCCGGAGTTGATGCTTGTGCTGTTCCAAAGCGATCAGCTCACCGTAGGCACGGTTGAAGGCCTCGGNGTCGGCCACCGGGTTAAGCCGCTGCACTCGCGACTTCAGGTCGGTGATCCGACGTGTCACATGCAACTCCTGTACGCGTGACATCTGTTCGTCGACATAACGATCATCCACATCGTGGTCGCAGAGCACCCTTTCCACGGCGAGGGCGGTGACGAAACGTCGCAGCCCCTCCTCCGTCGCCGCCGCGGACAGCTCCGTCGCCCACGCGGCGACGTCGCCGGTCCTCGCCAGCCCCCCGTCCACCCCACCGAGACCCGCGATGAGCTCACGGACGGCACGGTGCGCGGGAACAGTGAACATCTCCGGGGCCAGCGTGTCGAACATCGGCCCTGCAAGTCCCGGAAACTGGACCGCGAGTTTGAGCGCCTCACGCTCCACGATGACGACCGGGTCGGTCGCGGCGGGCTCCCGGCGGCCCACCGCCGACGCGACGGCGGCGGACCGGCCGCCCGTCTGCTGCTCCCGGTGCTCGGCGACCCGGCGCGCCACGAACCGCTCGTCGAGGAAGCCCAGCCAGCGGTCCAGGTTCACCGCGTGGCGGTGGCGCAGACCGGCGTCCTTGATCCGGTTGATCAGCGGGGCCGCGGCGTCCAGGGCGGCGAGGCGTCCCTCGGTGGTATCGAGGTCGTAGCGGGCGAGCACCCCGCGGATCGCGAACTCCACCAGCGGGACGCGGCGGGCGACCAGCTCGCGCACGGCGGCGTCACCGCCGCGCATCCACAGCTCGCATGGGTCGAGCCCGGCGGGTTCCACCGCGACGAACGTCTGGGTGGCAAAGCGCTCCTCGTGCTCGAACGCCCGCAGGGCCGCCTTCTGACCGGCGGCGTCACCGTCGAAGGTGAAGATCACCTCGCCGCGGCGCTCGTCGGAGTCCATGAGCAGCCGGCGCACGACCCCGACGTGTTCCGGGCCGAAGGCGGTGCCACAGGTCGCCACAGCCGTGGTGACCCCGGCGAGGTGACAGGCCATCACGTCGGTGTAGCCTTCGACCACCACGACCTGGTATCGCCGGGCGATGTCGCGGCGGGCCAGCTCCGCCCCGTAGAGCAGGCTCGCCTTCTTGAACAGCGGTGTCTCGGGCGTGTTGAGGTACTTCGGACCGGCGTTCGGCGAACCGTCCTCGGCGAGGCGGCGCCCGCCGAAGCCGACCACCTCACCGGCGAGGTCGCGGATCGGCCACATGAGCCGGTGGTGGAACCGATCGATCAGGCCCCCGCGGGCTCCCTGTTTGGACAGCCCCCCGAGCACGAGCTCCTCGCCGGTGAAGCGGCGCGACAGCAGGTGGCGGGTGAGCGTGTCCCAGCCGGTCGNGGCGTAGCCGACGCCGAAGCGCTGCGCCGCTGTGAGATCGAAGCCCCGGGCGGTGAGGAAGTCCCAGCCGGCGCGGGCCGAGGGGTGACCGCCGAGCTGCTCGGCGTAGAACTCGGCCGCGATCCGGTGCGCCTCCAGCAACCGCTGGCGCTGGCTGGACACGGTCCGGTCGGTGGTGCCACCGCCCTCGAAGGTCAGCGTGACCCCGGCGCGCCGGGCCAGCCGCTCGGCGGCCTCCCGGAAACTCAGCCCGTCGATCTCGCGGACGAAGGAGTAGACGTCGCCGCCCTGCTGGCAGCCGAAGCAGTGGAACAGGCCGGTGGCCACGTTGACGTAGAAGGAGGGTGACTTCTCCTCGTGGAACGGGCACAGCCCGACCAGCTCGTTGCGCCCCGCCGGGCGCAACTGGACGTGTTCGGAGACGACGTCCGCGATCGGCGAGCGCTCCCGGACCAGGGCGACGTCGGCGTCACGGATTCGTCCGGCCACCCGTCCCTCCCCTCGTCCGTGTCGGGCGAGAGGTACCTCGCCCGGGGCAGAACGCCCGCCAGTAGTGCGCCATCCCGTTCCCGCGTAGCCGATCATCACGGCACCGTCGCCGTGCCCCCGGCCGATGTCGGCGGTGAAGGCGGCCGCGACGCCGCTCACATCGGTCCTACCGGTGCGATGGTACGTGTCGTAAGCACGACAGTACCGATCATGCCACGGGAATGTTGAGGACAATGGCCGCCACCTGCATCCCGGGCCGGAAGAGCGGACTCGCGGCCGGCCGCGGCAACCCTCCCTCCGACGGGGGAGACGCCCCTACCCCGGGTGGGGACGGGTTCGTTCCCTCCGCCGGGGGTGCGATGATCACCCGCGTGGGGGACCCCGCACCGCCCCGCGCCGCGCGCCGGCCGACACGGCGCCACCCGCAGCCGCCGCGGGCGGGCGCCGACCGGCGATCGGGCCGCTCAGAGCACACGGTGCACCGGCTGCCCGCGCAGCGCGGCGTGGCGCCGCTCGGCGCTCGCGTCGGTCAGCCGGGCCACCTGGTCGACGACCACCCGCAGCCGGGCGGCGTCGTCCGGGGCCGCCTCGAAACGGGCGCGCAACGACGGGTCCAGTGATCGCGGCGCACCGCGCAGCAACAGCTCCACGAGTTCGGCGACGACCTCCCGCTGCCGGGCCTGCCGGGTCCGCGCGCCCGGCCGCTCCATGACGTACCACGCGGTGACCCCCTTGAGGGCGGCGCATTCCGCCACCGTGGCGGAATCCACCGCCAGGTCCGCGCCGTAGCGCCACAGCGGACCCTCGGGATGGCGTTCCCGCGTGGCCCGCACCGCCGCCCGGGAGAACCGCGCGATCAGCTCGCTCGTCATCGCCCGCAGCGCCGCCTGACCGCGGGCCGACGTGATCTCCGAACGGATCCACCAGGGTTGGGCACGCAGCGTGTCCAGAGCCGCCGACACCGCCGCCGCCGAGGCGCCCGGATAGCGCTGCGCGGTGGCGACCGCCAGCTCCTCGCGGTGCCCCGGATCGTCGAGCGCGGCGAGCTCGATGTGGCCGCCGACGACCCCGTCCTCGAGATCGTGGACCGAGTAGGCGACATCGTCGGCCCAGTCCATGATCTGGGTCTCGAAGCACCGCCGCCCCGGCGGGGCGCCCGCGCGCACCCACTCCAGCACGGGCAGGTCGTCGTCGTACGCGCCGAACTTGCCGGCGTGCTCCGGCGGGGCGTCCTGGCGCGCCCACGGGTACTTGGTCGCGGCGTCCAGGCTCGCGCGCGTCAGGTTCAGCCCCGCACTGCGCCCCTCGTCATCAACGATCTTGACCTCCAGTCTCGTCAGCTCCCGCAGGCTCTGCGCATTGCCCTCGAACCCGCCGCAGGCCGCCGCCGCCTCGTCCAGCGCCAGCTCACCGTTGTGCCCGAAAGGGGGATGTCCGAGGTCGTGTGCGAGGCACGCCGCATCGACGAGGTCCGCATCGGCTCCCAGCTCCGCCGCGAGTTCCCGCCCCACCTGGGCGGTCTCGAGCGAGTGGGTGAGCCGAGTACGCGGGAAATCGTCGTCGAGCGGGCCTACGACCTGCGTCTTTCCCGCCAGCCGGCGCAGCGCGCTGGAGTGCAGCACCCGCGCCCGGTCCCGGGCGAACGGGGGCCGCGGCTGCGGTGTAGCCTTCGGGCGTTCCGAGACCCGACGGACCGTATCCGAAGCGTCATACCACTCACCGACCACGAGGTTGAGCGTATCGGCGCGATTCGGGGACCTCGGCCGATCGCAGCGACGATACTTTGTGCGCACCCTTCCNAATCGGCCCGGAGGCCCGCCGTGGACAAGATCATCAAGTATGGCGCGATCGCGTTCGTTATCTTCTTCGTGGTGACCGCACCGAACAGTGCGGCCAGCATCATCGACCGCGTGTTCGGATGGTTGCAGTCATGGGCCGACGGGGTGTCCACGTTCGTCACCGACACCGCTCTGTAATGCCCGCCCAGGCGGCCCTGATGTCTGGGACACTGCGGACGTGGTGAGACTTCAGCTCCCGGATCCGGCCCAGCGCGACACCAAGTACCTGGCGTCGCAGGAACGCCTGGTGATGATGGTGCGGCTGCACTGGGCCGTCCTGCTCCCCGTCTTCCTCCAGACCCTGGGTGCGGTGCTGCTCGCCCTGGTGGCGAACATCCTGTTCGCCGCGCAGGACGTCGACGCGGGCTTCATCACCACACTGTTGTGGTACTTCGCGCTCTTTATGATCTTGCGGATGCTCTGGAAGGTCGCCGACTGGCAGTTCGATCATCTGATGATCACCGACAAGCGGCTGCTGAAGGTGTCGGGGATCTTCTTCCGCAAGGTCCAGACGATGCCACTGTCCAAGATCACCGATCTGACCTACAACCGGGATCCGCTAGGCCGGCTGCTCGGTTACGGCGAGTTCGTGGTCGAGTCCGCTGGTCAGGACCAGGCACTATCCAAGATCCAGTTCCTGCCGCGACCGGACCGGCTCTACCTCACCCTGGTCGACATGACCTTCGGTGGGGCGCCGTCGCCGGCCGGCGACGACTGACGCCGGCGGCACGGATCTCACCCGCGGGGGACGACGCGGGGGTGGCCGCGTAGCCGGGACTGCCGGGCGTGTGACGGCGCCGAGCCCTGGTGGCGCGGCCACGGGCGTAACGATGGCAGCGGGGCCG